>JACDGH010000133.1 GCA_013815395.1 Parachlamydiaceae bacterium | reverse complement strand
GCCCGTAAGGGTTTTACACTTGCGGAAGCCGAAAGGGGATCAGCTTCAAATCCTGATGGAGGCAAAGATTATAAAAAAGGAAAGGAAGAATTCGCACTTAAATATGAAGAATTACAATATGCAAGAGAGGTTTATGCAACGGGTCTAACTTTGTTTACTTTAGTAACCGGGGAGAAGAAGCTACCAACTAAAGTTATAGTAGAACAAGGGGAAGATGGTGAAGATGTAGAGGTAAGAGTGCTCGATATTGAAAAAACTGCGCAAAAAGTAAAAGATGTGAAAGAAATAGATCCAATTTTGAAAGAAGTCATTTTGGGAATGATTGACCCAGACCCTGAAAAGCGAACGACTGCTAAGCAGGCACTTGAATTATTAAATCGTAAAGCAACTGAAGCTCCTAAAGCGCTTAAGACTTCTGAAGCACCTGATTTATTGCAAGCTTAGATTAAGATTTATTTTCATATGTTCTGCCATTCCCAGATGATTTTTTTTGATCAATATGCAAATGCACTAGTACAATAAAACAAAAACTGATTTTTTTTCCTTGAGAATTATTCGCATAGCAGATATTCTTGCAAGACAGATAGATTGTATTCGTAAGTTTCTGGCATTCGCCGCCATCTCCAATAACTTTAGGAAGACATATGCTTAAAGCTCTTAATATCATTTTAGAAGTCCAAGAAATTGCCATGCAAATGATTCAGCTGATGCGTTTAAAAAGCGATCGTCAGAAGGATTTAGCAAATATCAACGCCGTTAAGGGTGATTTGCTTGGTCAAACCGAGGCAAAGCAGCTTGAAATCAGCGAAATTAAAAAGATTATTCGCATGATGGAAGGTGATGTTAGCGATATTAAAGCTAGAATTAAAAAGCTTGAAGGTCAGCAGAATGTAATCAAAAAAGTCGATGAATTTAATGCGCTAAGCCATGAAATGTCTCAAGCAGATCGCGAGCGCTCTGCAAAAGAGCAACGCCTAAGCGACCATTATGATAAATTAGCGGCTGAGCAAGAAGTTTTAAAAGCTCTTCAGGAAAATTTAGAAACAACTGTTGAAAACAACAAAGTTCTTGAAACTGAGATCAATGAAAGTATTTCGCGCATTAATATTGAAGGTCGCGTTTTAAAATCACAACATGATGAATTAGTCACACAGGCGGATCCTGAAATATACCGAATTTATGAGCGCTTGCTGCGCAATAAACGCGATCGCGTAGTTGTGCCTATTGAAAATCGTTGCTGCAGCGGCTGTCATATTATGTTGACGGCACAAGATGAGAATTTAGTGCGTAAGGGTGAAAGAATTGTATTTTGCGAGCATTGCTCGCGCATCCATTACTGGCCAGAAAGCGAAGCTTTGGAAGGGGCAAATGTTCCAACCAAACAACGTCGTCGTCGCGCAAAAGTTTAATTGAATTTTTTATCTGGGAAGATAGGCAATCGCCGTCGCCACTGGTGCGAGGGAGGAAAGTCCGGACTTTATAGGAGTGGATACCAGTGAAATACTGGGGGCCGTAAGGCTACGGAAAGTGTAACAGAAAGTAAGCCGCGACAGCATAGCTTGCTATGCTGTCGACAGGATGAAACGCCGGTTTTAGGAACCGGCCCCATTCAAGGTGACTTGAAGGGCGACAAACCCTATCCGAAGCAAGACCGATATGGAGCAATACAGTTCTCCACTGTGCTCCTTGCAGGTCGCTTGAGGGTTCCGGCGACGGAACCCCTAGATGAATGATTGCCGGCTGATGCATTAGCATCAACGACAGAATCCGGCTTAACGTCTTCCCAGTCTTTTTATTACCCACGCAATACATATATTATCTTTATCTAGCTATATTTCCTTGTCATCTTCTTTAGGCGCTGCACACATGACGGGTGTTATTCTTTGCTTCTTTATTTTTTATCTTTGAATACATTATACTGACTCTTTTTACTGAAAAAGTTGTTCTTAGATGAAAAATTTAATCTCCTCAAAAACTACAAAAATAACTAACTTGCTTTGGGATATCTTCTGCGTGGCATCGATCATTGGCATATGGCCGAGATTTATTGAACCACAATGTCTGATCACCAAGAAATTAGGCTTGTCTATACGAAATCTTCCCAAATCCTTGAAAGGGTTTAAAGTTTTACAATTCAGTGATTTACATTTAAACGAACACGTAAAAAATTCTTTTTTAGAAAAACTTGTTAAAACAATTGACGCTCTTAAACCCGACCTCATTGTTTTTACTGGGGATTTTCTTTGTTATTCTGAATTAAATGATCGAGAGAGGCTTCATAAATTACTTTGTCAATTTAAAGCCCCTCATGGCTGTTACGCTATTTTTGGAAATCATGATTACGAAGAGTATGTTTCGATCAATGATGAAGGTGTTTATGATGTGATTGAAAACTCTAGTCCTTCTCTAATTAGAGGTTTTAAACGACTGTTCAAAACCACAACGCTAAAGAAAAGGATTTCAACAAGAGCATTAACCATAGGCTCTCACATGCCCCTCATTGAGATGCTGGCCACCACCCCATTCAATCTGCTACAAAATAAAACGGTGGGGATTGTAGTAAATGATGCTATTTTAAATCTTTGTGGTTGTGGTGAATACATGCTGGGAGATTTTAAACCGCATGTGGCTTTTGCAAATTATGATAGCATACACCCAGGAATTATTCTTGTGCACAACCCTGATGCTGTCCCTCATCTAAAAGATTATCCTGGTGATGTTGTGCTATGCGGGCATACGCATGGGGGTCAAGTCAATTTGCCTTGGATTGGAAAAAAATTTACTTTGCTGGAAAACATGCAATTTAAAAAAGGGCTGTTTTCTTTACATGAAAAATGGGTGTATGTTAATCGCGGCATTGGCAGCGTTATCCCTTTTCGCTGGCTTTCTCCGCCGGAATTGCTTTTGTTAACTTTAGAATAATACGTTAAATTTAATTGAGTATAGAAGAGATGTTTCATAATTATCTAATGATTATAGCCTATGATGGCACCCAGTATCAGGGGTGGCAGAAACAGCGCAAGGGTCAAACAATTCAAGATGTCCTTCAAAAGAATTTAACCTTGATTCTGCGCAAGGAAATTTCTGTTATAGGTTCAGGCAGGACAGACACCGGTGTGCACGCCTCAGGGCAGGTGGCTAACTTTCTTTTTACTGAAAGTATTGATGTATTTCGTTTAAAAGGGTCTCTTAACGGGATATTGCCCCATGATATTCGTATTCAAGAAATTATCCAAGTTCCTTTATGTTTTCATGCTCAATATAGTGCTATAGCAAAAACTTATCATTATCATTTGCATCTCGATCAAGCTCAGAATCCTTTTAATCGACTGTACGCTTCCCGTGTTAAAGGAATTATTGATCTTGATTTACTAAAAAAAGCAATGCAGCTTTTTGTGGGTACTCATGACTTTACAGCCTTTGCCAATGAAAATCACTCCGGAAGTGCTGCTCAAAATCCTATAAGAACAATATACCGTTTGGATTTAGTTAAACAAGAGGGGGGGGCGCGGCTTGAATTTGAAGCTGATGGCTTTTTATATAGGATGGTGCGCAATATTACTGGCACTCTTCTAGAAATAGCTTTGGGTAGGAAGAGTATCTTAGAAATTCCAGAATTGTTTGCAAAAAAAGATCGACGTCTTATTGGTAAAGCAGCTCCCGCTCAAGGCTTATTCCTTTTTAAGGTTGATTATCCGCTAGATCATCTAAACTTTTAATTTTCAAAATTCCTCTTTGTACAAATAAGGGGGTTACTGGATACAAGACTTAAGATTTATTGTCTATTCTAAAACTCTTGCTTTCATGGGGAGTTGTTGAAATTATTTATTTTATTGTAATGATTTTATTTTCGTGCTTTAATAGCAATTAGATCTCATTTTTTTTATATTTTAAATTTTGGAGGTATTGTGAGTCTACTTTTTACAGTTCTTATGGGTTTCCTTATTGGACTTTTTGCGCGAGCATTAATGCCTGGTAAAGATGTTGCGGGCTTTATTATGACGACACTTCTTGGTATTGGTGGCGCTTTAGTTGGGAAGTTTCTGGGACAGTCTCTTGGTCTTTATCAAGAAGGCGAGCCTGCGGGTTTTTTTATGTCCTTGCTGGGAGCTATTATTCTACTTTCGATTTATCATTACTTTAGAAAAAATTCTGTACGTCCCTAATTTGTGATAAGTTTTTACAAGACTACGAAAAGATGGGGGCTGTTTTCGATCTATGGAAACGGTTCCCGCTAAAAAAATCAAGTCATAATGGATACGAAGATCTCATTCGGAAATCATTTAAATTTGAGAGAACAACCCTATTATATTAGACAAAAAAGATCGACGGCTTTTAGTAAAGTCACCCCTGCCCAAGGATTATCCCTTGTTAAAGTTGAGTATTGGCAAGATCATCTAGACTTTTGATATAAATCACCCCTCTTTCAATAAATGCAGGGATTTCTGGATACTCAATCTGGCACACTAACACAGCTTTTGCCTTTGTTCCCAATAAAGCTGTGAGCCCTCTTGGGGTGTCTTCAAAACCGATCACCTTATCTTCGGGCTTTGCCAGTAGTTGGATAGCCTTTAAATAACATTCAGAATTCGGTTTCGGATGTGAATATTGTTCACGAGTAATCCAATAAGGAATTGTGTTAAGGATAGAATGTTGACTGCGAATAGCGCTAACAAGTTCTACGGGTGAGTGGGTGACAACTGAACGTGGAATATTTGCCTTCTGAAGAGCAGAAAGCAGGCTGCTCACTCCTGGCATTAATTGTACCGCACCATTGCTGACTAATTCGATAATCGCCTTTTTTTTCTCCCCATAAAGCACTTCCCAAGATGGCTCCACAGCATAGAGTTCGGGAAATTCAGCGTAGATTTTTTGACTCAACCCTTCAGATTTATAATGGGCAATGCGACAATATGTCTCAAAATCCCAATTAAAATTTATTCCCCTATTGGCGCACATGGTTTTATAGGCAAGGTAATGTATTTCTTCTGTATTAACCAATAGGCCATCAAAGTCGAATAAAAAAAGTTGATAATTATGTATCCATTGCATAAAAGCCCTCTTGAAAAAGAATTGATTTCGATCGTCGAATTCTTGAGATTTCTCTTTACCAATAACCGATTTTATTATGCGTTTAGGTATAATCCCGATAGAAAAATGGAAGTATAACGATTTGCTACTTCAAAAACCACTAATTCTCGCGAAAAGAGGTCCTATAAATAAAATATAAGTTTTTCTCAAAAAGATCGTTAAAAGAGTATCGAAAATGGGAATGAACTTGCTAGAATAGTTTAAGTGATGGCATAACCTTCTTCCAGATTTGTTGTGTAGAACGCCTACTTTGCTATAACTGCACAATGCTTGCTCATCTATATAAATTTAATTAATGAGAGTTTACATATGCTAATTGTTACGATGGCGGAGATGGTTGTTGGTGCTTTTGCCCTGATTGTGCTGTGTTGGCTTGCTTTTGCTTTTAAAAAAAAGCAATTGGATTCGGCGTTATGGCAAGAAAAACATGCTAATCAAGAACGGTATCTTCTGTCTATAAAAGATCATCTGGCAGCAGCTTTGCAAGAAACAAGTACTTTGCGTAGAGAAATTAAGATTGAAAGTGAGAAGCGTTTAGTTGCTGAGGGCAGAAGTATTCACATGGCAGAATTAGAGCAACGATTTAAGGAAAAAGATGAAGAAAATGGGCGCATGCAAGTAGAATATACCCAGCTAAAAAGCAAGATTGCGCATTTAGAAACTTCGCTTATCGAACAAACAAAATCTGCTCAAGAAAAACTAGAGTTAATGACCACGTCGCAGCAAAAGCTGGCCGATTCTTTCAAAGCTCTTTCCGCTGATGCTCTGAAAAGTAATAGCCATTCTTTTCTCGAACTAGCCACAGCTAAATTGGAAAAATTTCAAGAGGGAGCTAAGGGAGATTTGCATTTAAGGCAGAAGGCCATTGACGATTTGGTTAAACCCGTAAAAGAATCTCTTGATAAATTTGATACTAAAATTCAGGAAATTGAAAAACAACGTTCTAGTGCTTATGCCACTTTAAGTGAGCAGGTTAAAGGTATGGCTTTTTCACAAAATCAACTGCAAACTGAAACAGCAAATTTGGTAAAAGCATTACGCATGCCACAGGTTCGTGGAAGATGGGGAGAAATCCAATTGCGACGTGTTGTTGAAATGGCAGGGATGGTGGAACATTGTGATTTTGTGCAGCAAGAGTCTATAACGGTCGATGAGCGACGATTGCGTCCGGATATGGTAGTGAAGCTTCCTAACGGTAAACAAATTGTTGTCGATTCAAAAACGCCATTACAGGCATACCTTGACTCTTTAGACGCTGTAGATGAAGTAACTCGCCATTCCAAGCTTAAAGACCATGCGCGACAAGTAAGGACCCATATCAATCAGCTTGCAGCTAAATCCTATTGGGATCAATTCCCCGCAGCTCCTGAGTTTGTTGTTTTATTTTTACCAGGTGAAACATTCTTTAGTGCGGCCTTGGAACAAGATCCTTCGTTGATTGAATGTGGCGTAGAGCAGCGTGTTATTTTGGCTACTCCCACAACTCTAATCGCACTTTTGCGTTCCGTGGCTTATGGATGGCGTCAGGAATTAATCGCCAAAAATGCGCAGCAAATATGTGATCTTGGGAAAGCTTTATATGACCGCATTCGCATTATGTCTGAACATTTTGAAGATATTCGCAAAGGTCTAGATCGAACAGTCGATGCTTACAATAAAGCTGTGGGTACATTAGAAAGTCGAATTTTAGTGAGTGCGCGCAAATTTAAAGATTTAGGTGCTGCCACGGAACAAGAAATCCCTGTCGTTGAGTCTGTGGACAAAATGACACGCGTTCTGCAAATTGATAATTAGATCTGGAGTTGTCTAAAGGCGAGAGCTTCCATTAAATGTTCTGGCTTTATGTGGGGCGAGTCTTCTAGATCAGCTATTGTTAAAGCGACGCGCACTAATCTGTCACATGCTCTAGCTGAGATGCCAAAGCCATCTACCGCTTGTCGAAGAATTTCATGGCATTCAAATGACAATGGGCCATGTTGCCTTAGCTCACGCGTGGATAGTTGGGAGTTAATTTTTGTGGCATTGTGTCGCTGGTATTGTCGTTGCCGTGCTATCCTGACCCTTTCTCTGATGACTGCTGAACTTTCACCTTGAGGTCCGCGGGCAATGTCCTGATAACGCAGCGCTGGCACTTCTATATGCATATCAATGCGATCCCATAAAGGACCCGAAATCTTATTGCGGTAGCGATCGATTTGTGTTTGCGTATCCTTACATCTTTTGTCGGGATGCCCTAGATAACCA
>JACDGH010000132.1 GCA_013815395.1 Parachlamydiaceae bacterium | reverse complement strand
CTTATAAATGGGGATATGACAAAATTCAACCTTGCAAGCCAAAAATTTGACCTTATCATTTGCAATGACGTCCTGCCTTATATTGACTCAGCAGACTTACAATCTTTCTTACAGAGAATCCACGACTCGCTACTACCTAATGGTTTTTTTGTAGGTAGTTTCTTTTGCCCATTTCCCGAAACAGAAAACGATTTAGAGGCTATGCGTAAGCTTGGCGCACATTTTTATAAAGAAGAAATAATTCCATTGATACTTAGAGATTCAGGCTTCACTATTAAGGAATGTTCCATTCGTCTAGGCCCAAATTGCATGCGTGAAGGTGTGCAATTCATAGTTGCGAAGTCAGAAACTGCAGATGATGCTCCTTTTAATTCAAGTCACTTCATTAATGTTGAAGAATCTAAAGTCTCAGAGGGGAAGGATTAGATCAATACTAAATTAGCGATTTTAAAACTTCAGGAAAGGCACCAGATTGCTGCGCAATTTTATAAAATTTGCACAATAGACTAACTACTCTTGAAGAAAAAGATGATCCTCTGTAAATTTTATTCCTAAGCCTCTTGCACAAAACCTTATAAAATCATCGGGTTCCTATGTTTGCATTTCTAAAAAAAATCTTCGGCTCTGCACAAGATCGTACCGTGCGCAAATATCGCAAAATAGTCGATCAGGTCAATGATTGGGATCAAAAGCTCCAATCACTTAGTGATGATGTTCTCCGCGACAAAACCGCAGAGTTTAAAGAACGTTTAAGCAAAGGGGAATCGCTAGACAGTATTCTACCTGAAGCCTACGCAGTCGTCAAAAATGCTTGCCGCCGCCTTTGCGGCACCGACGTGCACGTTTCAGGCTACGATCAAAAATGGGATATGATCCCTTATGATGTACAGGTCATAGGCGCCATAGCTATGCATCATGGGTCAATTGCAGAAATGATGACCGGTGAAGGTAAAACTCTTACGGCGGCCATGCCTCTATATCTTAATGCGCTGACAGGCAAGCCAACCCATCTTGTGACTGTTAATGACTATCTTGCCCAACGTGACTGCGAATGGGTAGGCTCTATTTTTCGATGGCTGAAATTGACCACAGGATCCCTCACAAACGCCACGCCCCAAGAAGAACGCAAAGAAGTCTATCAATCCAATATTGTCTATGGCACTGCTTCTGAATTTGGGTTCGATTATCTGCGCGATAATTCAATGGCGACAAGTAAAGAACAGCAAGTACAGCGCGGCTATTTTTTCGCAATTATCGATGAAGTCGATTCCATCCTCATCGATGAAGCCCGCACGCCTTTGATCATCTCGGGGCCTTCCGCTGTCAGTCGTCAAATGTATGATGAACTTAAAATGGGTGTAGAATTACTAGTTCGTCGCCAACGCGATCTTTGCAATCGCCTTGCCACCGAAGCGCGAAAAGTTTTGGAAAAGAACGAAGTGGCAACTGATATTACACACGCGAAGTCTGACAATAAAAGTGAAGAATGGCAAGAAGCCTTGCGCAAATTATGGTTAGTTAGCAAAGGCACCCCCCATAACAAAATCTTAATGCGTATCAAAGAAGACCCCGATATGCGTGCCGGCATAGATAAATGGGATCTATATTATTATGGAGATTCTAACAAAGAAGAGCGTGCTAGTGCATTGGCAGAATTGTTTATCGTCATCGATGAAAAGAGCAGTGAATATGAGCTTACCGATAAAGGCATCCATGCTTGGCAGGAATGTGTGGGCGGAGATGCTACGGCCGACGACTTTGTGATGATGGATATTAGTCACGAATTCCTTAAAATCGACCATGATGATTCTCTTAGTTTGGAAGAAAAAGTGCAACGTCGCCTTGCCGTCCAGGAAGAAGATGTAAAACGCAAAGAACGCACACATAATCTCCGTCAAATGTTGCGAGCCCATCTTCTCATGGAAAAAGACGTCGATTACATCGTGCAAGATGACAAAATCATCATCATTGATGAAAATACGGGACGTGCCCAGCCGGGTCGACGTTTCTCCGATGGACTGCATCAGGCCATTGAAGCCAAGGAAAGCGTTCAAATCCAGCGAGAAACCCAGACTTATGCCACGATAACATTGCAGAATTATTTCCGCATGTACGAAAAATTAGCTGGCATGACTGGTACAGCTTCCACTGAAGCAAACGAATTCAAACAGATCTATAACCTAGATGTTTTAGAAATTCCGGGCCATCGTCCTTGCAAGCGAAAAGATTTCAATGATGAAATCTATATGACTGAAAGAGAAAAATACAATGCCATCCTTAAAGATGTGCGAGCCATGCATGAAGCTGGTCGCCCTATTCTTATTGGTACAGAATCGGTAGATATTTCAGAAAAATTATCGCGCATTTTCCGACAAAATAAATTAGAGCATACGGTCCTTAATGCTAAACAAAATGATAAAGAAGCTGAGATCATCGCCCATGCCGGTAAGCGTAATGCTATTACTATTGCCACAAATATGGCTGGACGTGGAACGGATATCAAACTCGAAGCCGGCATAGCGGATATCGGCGGTTTATATGTGATGGGAACAACTCGGCATCAATCGCGTCGTACTGATCGACAGCTGCGCGGTCGTTGTGGACGTCAAGGAGATCCTGGCACTTCAAAGTTTTTTGTTTCTTTTGAAGACTCCTTGCTGCGATTATTTGCTTCACCGCGACTAACCAGCGTGCTACAGCGTTTTCGTCCACCGGAAGGCGAGCCTATTTCAGCCTCTGTCCTTAATAAATCTATCGAAACTGCTCAAAAGCGAATCGAACAGCGCAATGCAGCCATACGTAAGCATACGTTGGAATATGATGATGTCATGAACAAGCAACGGCAAGAAATTTATGCTTTTCGCAATGAATTACTCTCCTCTGAAGATATTGAGGGCATGGCAAAAGAGCTTTTAGAAAGTGTTTGCACAAATATGGCCGAAAAATTCTTTCAGAATCATAGTGAGGAAGGTGGATGGAATCCTGAAGGTTTCAGGCAAGCCTTAATTAGCCGCTTCCCTGTGAGCTTCCCTGAAAACTATTTTGATGATGAACACCTTGACGTGAGTGAAATAGAAGGCAAAGCTTCGGAAAAAATCGTTCAAGCCTTTAGTGAAAAATTGGCTCGGGAAAATGGTAAACTATCTCATCTACCACCTCGCGAAGATGGCAAGCCATTCAAGCCTGCTAATGAGGCCGTTCGCAATCTCATGCTGCGCAAAATTGATCAACTCTGGCAAGAACATTTGCTCAAAATGGATCATTTGCGCTCTGATGTTAATTTAAGGACTGTTGGTCAGCGAGATCCATTGATGGAATTTAAGCATGATGCTTTTGCCTTTTTCGATGAATTCAGCCGCAATGTGCGCACAGAAATTGCACAAGACCTATTTCGCTTTGAAATCATTACGCGCGCAATGCCTTCGCTTCAGGAAATGTTAGCCGGTTTACAGCTGGAAACAAATCGCTCCTTCATGCCCGAGGTTGAAAATCCACCGCAAGTGATTGAAAATGAAATTGAAAATGAGAATAATTCCGATTCTAATGAAGAAGTTTTCATTCAGAAGAAACAAGAAAAGCTAGTACCTATCACCATAGGGGCAAAAACAGGTCGCAATGACCCATGCCCATGCGGCAGTGGTAAAAAATTTAAAAATTGCTGTGGCATCCAACAAAAGGATGAGGAATAAAGGCTAGGCTAAGGACGTAAAGGACGAAGAAGGACTATTCTAAAATTTAATGACCATGCAAAACATACATTAATATTTAAGAATTTTTTTTACTTCTTTATGTCCTTTAAGTCCTTTAGGTGCCTTATGTCCTTTTTTTTCGGTTGGGTCCCATTAGCTAAATTGAAAACCGCTAGTTTCCTTATTTGTACTTTGCTCAATAAGAAATTTTAATTTTTCTTTAAAAGTCTCATAATCGGGATAATTAGCAGCGATTTCTATAGATGAAAAGCATGAATGTACTTCAGGCAAACGTTCTGCTTCTCGACTGTGAATTTCAAATTTCAATGCTTTACCGTCAACTAAGGTGTTAGATCCTGTAATTGTAAAAACTAAATTTTTTAAATCTTCTTTTGTCGATTCTTTTACCCACCTATCTACAAAACCTTTGATCTTAGCTACATTTGCAACTGCAACACTTGCCTTAGGGTCCCATGTAAGTGCAGACATAAATTTTTCACGACTTAAAGATCCTTCTATTCGATTTTGCAACCCTTCAATCCCAAGCCTACATAATGAATTCCATTTTTCCGCACTTCCAAGTAGCAAGCACATTTGTTTAGCAATTACAGCAACAGCACGCTTGGTGTCGAAATTCCTTGTATCATTACCTAGTAAACTTTCCTTTGCCTTCGCCTGCACCCATTTCTTATTTTCTAAAGAAATCTCCTGCAAATCTGGAGTTTTCTCATCCGCATCCATGTTAGCGAGGACAATTTCTTTTAGTTTCTCATAGTCACTATCTCTTAAATTTGATGGATTTTCTTGAATAAAACTAATCATATCTCTAACTGCTTTATTGCTTGTAAATAGACTAAGACCTAATCTTAAATTATCTGACAAGTTTCCTGCATCAGCGGGGATATCAATAAGCTCTTCATAAGAAAAAGACGTAATCATTTGAAACAAAGTAGGATCAAATATATTCCCTGTCGTGCATTCCTCTTCTAAACTGCGCACAAAAAGTGCTCCAAGTGCTTGAAAACCTTTGATTTGATGTTTCAGTTCTTCCGAACCTTCTGCGGAAGAATCTAAAAAGGGCATTAGCCCAAGATCACCTGGGATAAAGGGAAGTTGATTTTTCTCCCCTGCATGGAATGCCAGACTGCTCATTAGGCGGCTAACAAAACTTCTACGCAACCCCATTACATCAAGACCTTGAGACACTTTACCATCCACTTCTATAAATGTAATTTGGGGCAAAGAGCCTCCTTGAAGCAAATGAGGAGCTATTTCAAATAAAATATTGATAGGATTCTCATTAAGTTCCATAATATTTACTCTTAAGGTTAGTAAGTCTTCTCTTCGCGCATTAGGAATAATACGAGTGTTTACAGGCGCAACAGGCCTAAAGCGAGGTGGTATTGAATTTGGGTCTAGCCTCCGACAACCCCAATTATTAAGGCTGTTACAATTAGGGAGCGGTGGCAGTTGTTCCAAAACTTCGCATTGAGGGCAATCAAGCGACACACAGTTTGGAAGCGCCGGCAGTCGTATTAATCTAGAGCACTGACCACAATTAAGGCTCAAGCAGCTTGGAAGTGCAGGCAAATGAGTTAATTGAACGCAGTTACGACAAAGAAGATTTGAACAGTTTGGGAGATCCGGCAGTTCTGTCAAATTGCAGTTAACGCAAGTAAGCGTCACACAGTTCGGTAACGCGGGTAGTAATGTCAATGCATTACAGCCCATGCAATTAAGCTCTTCGCAGTTTGGTAGCGCGGGCAATCGTGTCAATACATTACAGTAATTACACTTAAGCTCCTTGCAGTTTGGAAGCGGAGGTAATTGTGCCAAAATGCTGCTAGAGCAATCAAGTTTCACACAGTTTGGAAGCGCCGGTAGCTCAGGCAATGCAGCACAACTATAGCATTCCAGCGTCACGCAGTTTGGCAGTGCCGGCAGTCGTGTTAATGCATCACAGCCAAAGCACTTAAGCGTCACGCAGTTTGGGAGCGCTGGTAGTTGCTGAATCTTCTGACAATTCCAACAAATAAACTTTTCACAGTTTGGAAGCGCAGGTATTTCTGCCAAAATATCGCAGGAGGAGCATTCAAAAGTCACACAGTTTGAAAGCACGGGTAGTTCTGCTAAAACCTTGCAGAAAGAGCAATTAAATGACACACAGTTTGGAAGTGGCGGCAATCGTCTCAATGTAATGCAAAAACTGCAATTAAGCGACGTACAGTTAGGAAGGGCTGGAAGCTGTGTGATAACAGGTGAATTAATAAAAAGGGATTCAACTTTTGGAGAACAGGCATTTAAAAATTCATCGATATTCTTGACTGGCCAATCTTTAAATGGATCTTGATCAGGATATCTGGTTATAAGGCAATCAACATATGTTAAATGAGGAGCTAGAAGCATTAGTTCTTTCCTATCAAGATTAAGATCTTTCAATGGTGTTTTATCACGATTGATGAGTTGTGCCATGACGCGAATGCGCACCTCAGGATTTCCAATGGAACGAACTTGATTAATGTTAGCCGGTAAGTGTAAATCAAAAAAATTAGACGCAGGCCCTTGAAGTAAGGAAGATCTGGATGTTTGATTTGTGAAAGTATTAAGACCTTTTCCATCCCCTTTTCTTAAAAGGGAAGCAATTTTTTGGATGGAACCTAGAGAAGATTGAAATTCTTTAAAAACATTCTCGTCTAATCTTCTCAAGCTACTACCTAATTTACGATATGTTTCTTTATGATCGGGATGGAGAATTAAATCGCCAATAAGTTGGTCAGATTTTTGTATAAATAAGTCTTTAATCTTTTTGGAAAGAAGTTTTATTTCGCGATTACCTCCGAGCATTGAGTCTTCATTCGATATAGATTTAGAAGTTGCTTCTTGAGAAGGTTGATTCATTTCGGCCAGAAGACTCTGTAATGTAGAAAAACTATTATTATCTGAAGGAAATCCACCACTATTCACATTAAAGTTGCTCATGTGAACTCCTCAATAAATTAAGATTTACTAAGTTAGATAATAAATAAATTTTTGCAAAAATAGAAAACTATATTTTTATTATTATATATTATTTATTTTATTACAATATTTTAAAAGTATTAAAATATATTAAATAAATTGTTTTTAATATATTTTTTCTAAACTTTTCTAATTTATGCCGTATTCTCCTGCTTGAACAAATCGCTCATCTATTCCAGATAATGAAAACCACCGCAGATATTGAAAATGAAGATAAGAATAATTCCGATTATAACTAAGAGGTTTTCATTCAGAAGAGACAAGAAAAGCAAATACCTATCCTAGGGGCAAAAACAGGTAGTAACGACCCATATCCATCTGGCAGGCATGAGCGAAGCACTCAGGAAGCTAAGCTAAAGGACATAAAGGACATAAGGGACGTAAAGGACATAAGGGACCTTAAGGACTAATCTAAAGACCCTAAAAGTTTTAGTTCCCTTAAATCCTCCTTTTCGTCCTTTTATGTCCTTTAAAGGTAATTGCAAAAGTAAATGGCTAACTTATTTCTTAGGCAGCTTTTGTACGCTTTAGAGGCTATGGGGAAACGCAGAGTTCCTATGCCGGATTTCAGGTGATTTGAAAAAAAAAGACCCCTCCGTTAAATAGTGTTTTAGATCAACAAAACACTGGAGGGGTAATTATGAGTAATATCATA
>JACDGH010000131.1:6406-7377 GCA_013815395.1 Parachlamydiaceae bacterium | reverse complement strand
GAATTAAAGGGCGCGGCATAGCCGACGTACTCCAGGGGCTTCAGGGCTTCACCAAACTCATATTTTCTATTTTTTCTATTTTCTGTCAGCCTCGAAAAGTGAGGCTCTACTAATTATAATCTTTAAAAAAATCTGAATGCGAATTTATTTCTGTAGAATATTATAAAGGTATGGTGATCGAGAAAAGAGTATCGAAAATGGAGCTAAAATTGCTAACATAGCGTTCTTAAACTTCAAAATTATACAAATTCGAGAATAGGAGTTATCTATGAGTCCCCTGAATGAAGTAGGAAGCAATTTTTCAAGCTCTTCAAATGTTTCTGAGGAAAGTATTGTTAATTATGGAAAAATTAGAATCTTGGCAATTGATTCTAATCATGATATTTTTTTAAACGGTACTCTAGTTAAAGAAAGGGTCAAAGCTAGCTCTGTAGTGGCAAATGACGCTCAATCGTCTGGATTTGAAGCCACAAATGATATTACCTTAAATCGTACCACAACTGGGGATGTGAATTCAATTCAAGGTGATATTGCACTTGAAGACTGCCCAAAATTGCGAAATGTGTTAGCACCTGAAGGTGCAATTACGGCAAATGGATGTAAAGAAATGGGAAGTCTGAGTGCCAAAACTTCGATTACTCTACTACACTGTCAACAAGTAGCATCTGCTTGGACTGCAGGTGGAATCACCATTGCTAATTCAAATATTTTAGGAAGTGTGCAGGCTAAAGGTGAAGTGAATATAGACGATTCTCGCATACGCACATTAGAATTGACATTATCTCCTAAGGCGCCCCCTCCATCCCTCTCTAATTGTACCATGCAAACTATTAACGTTAAGTATCTACATAAAGTTCCTGGCAGGCATAATCTAATGAAAAGCTATACAATTTCAGCTGATGGGAAAATAGAAGAGCGCATTTCTCCTAAAAGCAGCAATAAAATTTCTATAAGACTAACCAATTGTAATG
>JACDGH010000131.1:0-6396 GCA_013815395.1 Parachlamydiaceae bacterium | reverse complement strand
TAATTTTGAAGCTCCGATAGAAGGTGAAGTGATTTTAATTGGATCCTCTAACCTTCGTACCATATCTGGTGGTGTGATTAGGTCGGAGATTCCTGAGGAGGAGGAAATAGATTCTGATGAAAGCATAAGTCCTTTAGCTCTATATAGTGGAATAAAGGTATAACTCATGCCCTGTTCATTAAGTATAAAACCCTCCTCGTTTGCTTGGCAGAAAAATTATCAGCCAGTAAATCTTGCTGTTGCGGGGTGGCACAAAATAAAGAACATCCTTGATCATCACACCGATGCAATTTCAAGTATAGGTATTTTAGCTGTTACTACGGCTTTATTAGCGGCAAAGATTTTCCCCTCAATGCCTGCAATCATAGGTAAAAGTGGACGATTAGTATTAGAGTTTAGCGGGATTATTTGGCTCAATGTACAAATAAAGGAATTTTCTAAGAGTGTACGTGATTGCTCAAGAGCTCTGTACAGCTCAGATTACGAAACTATTCTAAGAACTGTTTTAAAAGTCTCAATTAAAGGGGTAAATATTCTATTGACGTGTGCTTATTTTAGCGCTTCGATTGCAACCTTTATTGGATTTTCTCAAGTTAGTGGCACAATATACATGACATTACGTCCACTTTCATTGGCAATATTATCCACTGAAATTATCAACGATATTTGGGATTATGCGACTAACATTAAGTTATTAAAAAAAATGGATCTGATTGAAGGCTCACCCAACCCCAGCTTTCAAATAGCTAAATTGATCTGTAGTTATTTAAATATTAATTTAGTAAATCGCTCTCAACATGCTTCGACCGCTCTCACATCCGAAAGATTAGCCTCAAGCATATTTACACAGCTTGATACTTTTACCATCAAGCAGTTGCAAACAAAAAAGGCACATACACCAGAAGACCTAGGTCGAATTTCTAGTAAAGTCGGCACCTCTCGCATCCAAGCCCTATGTCTTTATTACAACATTAAAGAGGGCTTGATCAATACCCAGGCTAGAGTCAAATCTAATTTAAGTTTAATCGTGTTAGGCTACGTTTCAAGGGGGATTTGTAAAATGTATCCCGATTCACTCACTGAAATGATTGTACGCTGGGGTATGTCCGTTTTATTTACGAATGAACTTATTAAATATAAGCTCAGGCAAATGGACCTTACAAAATAGGTACTGGTGTGGACCAAAAACTTGATTTTGACATTGGTTGGCTTAGTGATAAAGTTGGACAAAACTTATTACTGTTGAACCGCTACTACTGATGCTTTGCGACAGAAAGTAGCGGTTTAACAGTAATAAGATTTTTGTCCAAAGTCCGGTTAGGTTGTCACAATAATTTTCCCAAACTGTTCATTGGATTCCATGTAACGATGAGCGGCCACGATTTCATTTAAAGGAAACGTTTTAGCGATGATCGGTTTTATTTTTCCAGTTGATAAAGCTTCATAAACAAATTTTTTGGCATTTTCGAAACGATTAGAATCGCTGACTAATTCAAAGAGGGTATATCCACGCATGGTCAATCCTTTACTAAGCGCCAACATGGTTGGAAATGGCGTTGGCTCAGCGCTTAAGCCTCCATATTGGAATAAGATTCCACCATGAGCCATTCCTTTTGCAAGATTGCTAACCGTTTTGCCGCCTACAGGATCAAATACAACCCGTGCCCCTTTACCTTTTGTAAATTCATTGATTTTTGCAGGCAAATCTTCCTCTTGCGTGGCAATCACAAAAGCTGCACCCGCATCCATTAATGCCTTGCGTTTTGTGTTTGTGCGCGTAGTGGCTATAGGAATCGCACCTATAAGATTAACCAATTGAATGGCTGCCAGGCCTACACTACTCGAAGCAGCCGGGATGACTACAAAATCTCCTTTTTGGATTTGAGCGATATCAATCAAAGCTCCATAGGCCGTAAGGTATTGCATCCAGGTAGCCGCCGCTTCATTAAAAGAAAGGTTAGAGGGGTGTTTTACCACAAAGTAGGCAGGAACTGTGGCGATCTGGCCATAGACGCCATACTTACTCAGATCAGAATGGGGAACCACGCTCACCACATCCCCTGGGACAAACTCTTTTACAGACGATCCCACCGCTCGCACAATTCCTGAAGCTTCATATCCAATTCGGGATGGGAATTGGGGAGTAGAAAGATAATGGCCCGAGCGAAACATACACTCAGCGCGATTGAGGCCTATAGCTTTAACATCGAACAAAACTTCATCTGGGCCTGGCGGAGTGATCTCAATATTTTCTATTTTTAGCACTTCTGGTCCACCCGTTTCATGAAAGCGTACAATTTGCGGCATAAGTTTTTCCTCATTCTGTGATTTGTTTCTATAATATATGTTTTACATGAGCACACCACTGAAGTCCATAAAATTTAGTAAAATTTATAGTATTGATTTAATCGATCTTTTGCGGTAATAGTATAAGAAAATATTAAAAGGTGGCATTATGAAGTGGTTGAAATGTATGGGGATGGCTTTTGCACTAATGTCAAGCCTATTTTCGCAATCTATTGAAGGCTCTATCAACGATACGCTTCAAAAAATTTCATTTCGAGCTTTTATGTCGCAATCAGATGTGATTTTGATTACCTATCGAGGTTATCCAATCTATGTTTATGGGAGTGAAAAAAAATTCGAGCCAATAGAAACCCGATCAGTAACTAAATCGATTACTTGCTTAGCAATAGGGATGTTAATGCAGGAGGGTAAAATAGCCTCTATCAATACTCCTGTATCCTATTTCTTTCCCGAGTGGAAACAAGGATATAAAAAATATATCACCTTATATCACTTGTTGAATAACACTTCTGGTTTAACTCTGGACTCTGGTAAAGAACTTTATGAGGCACCAGATTGCATCAAATTGGCATTGGCGACGGATGTTTTGACTATGCCTGGAACGCATTTTATCTATAATAATAAAGCGATCAATCTACTCTCTGAGATTGTCAAAAAAGCTGCAGGAATAAGCTTGCATGAGTATGTAAAAAGTCGCCTTTTTCAACCCCTTGATATTAAATCCGATACCTGGCTATGTGATAACGCCGGCAATAATTATGCGATGGCACATTTGACTATTAATTCGGTAGATCTTGCCAAAATAGGATTAGTGCTTGCAAATGGAGGCATCTGGAATGGGAAGCGGTTACTGGCAAAAGAATGGATTGATGCTTGTATGGAAGTGAGTCAACCATGCAATCCATTTTATGGATTCCTATGGTGGTTGGATTACAAAAAGTTGAACGTTTGGTGGGATGCATCCCTAATTGAACAATATGCTGCTGAGGGTATTTCTGAATGTCATGTGCAGTCCTTAAGGCAATTGAACGGTCAGGTTTTGTCATTTGATGGTTTAATCAGTTATGGCAACTTTTATGAGCGCTGTGCTTCCCAGCTAGGGAGCACATTCGGAACAGATAGGAAAGTGTATCGCTTTCTTGCTGAGGTTGAAGCTAAAGGGCTTCCTTTGTGTCGATGGGATCAAGCAGAATTGCGCAGCTTTTCAGCACGTGGGTATTTGGGACAACAATTGCTTATCATGCCGCAGGATAAGCTGGTAGCGGTGCGTTTAGCCAGGAGTTGTGGACAGGTGGACAATAAATTAGACACCTTTGCAGATTTTGAAGGATTGATGCAGGAATTGGCTCAAGAAATAAGGTGCTCTCCGGAATCGATCGAATATGTTAATTTATAAATATCCATCCAATAGCCAAAATTGATGATTCGCCATAAAGTCCAATCAAAGGGGATGCGTCGTGAAAGAACATCTTCAGCTAATTTAAGAGCATTTTGATTAATTAATCCCTTGCTCATAAAGATTGCTTTAGAAACTTCTTCGCGGAAGAGTTGCGGCTGTTCGTGGCACATCCACACTTCTTCTGCGGTAGCAAATCCTAATTTATCGGTGCGTTGCCGCACTTTTTCAGGTAAGCATTTAATAGATTCTCTAAGTATTCGTTTAGTATACCCTTCAGAAATTTTGTATTCAGGGGGTAGATTAAAGATGAATTCGACTAAGCGATAATCTAGGAAGGGGGTGCGAGCTTCGATTGAGTGAGCCATCGAATTGCGATCTTCATAGCGCAAGAGGGCTGGCAAATTTGTGCTTTGGAGTTGATCGTAAGAAAGTTGGTCGACAAGATGATCAAAATTTACTTCATGATGGGTCGAACTCTCATAAGAAAATTGTTTTATATTTATCCAAGGAAATAAAAAATTTGCAGAAGGTGTCTTTAAAAATAACTTTTTTAATGCACGCTTTATCCTGGCGGGCAATAATTGCTTTAAGATTGCTTTTGAAGAGATGTTAAGTGCTGAATTCATTTTAATGGCTTGTTTACGCTCTTGGTGAAAAGTCGACCACTTACCCGTACTAATGAGTTGTGCAAAATGCGCAGTCCAGAATTCATTGTACCCAGCCAAAGATTCATCCGCTCCTTGTCCATCCAGCATTACTTTCATATGGTTTTTTTTTGCCATTTTAAAGACTAAGTGTTGAGCAAAAATACTTGAAGATCCAAAAGGTTCGTCCTGCTGCCATATAATTTGTCTTAGATCTGCCAAAAGATCAACTAATGTAGGAGTTACAAAATGCCCCTCCACATCAGTTTGCTTAATCACTATATGCATAAAATGACGTTCATCAAATTTTGGGATGTGGGAACAGGCAGAAAAGGTTTTCTGTCTTCCCGAATGTGGTGCATCTTTTTGCAAATGATGCACCATGCACACTATTGCTGAGCTGTCGAGTCCTCCTGACAAACACGAACCGATATCGACGTTAGCTCTTAAACGCAATCGAACCGCATCTTCAAAAAGATCATGAAATTGGGATGATGCTTCCTTATAAGAGCGTTGGTACGGAATTTTCTTAAGTTGATACCATTTTTTCACTTGAGGTACAATTGCAGTTGCTGGATTTAATGAGCTTTCAATGTATTCGCCACCTCTCAATTGAAAGACTTGAGAAAATAGCGTTTCGTTTGAAAAATCAGTCAAGCCATGAGCAAGGTAGTCAATAGATCTGGATATGTTAACTTTTGCCTGCCACCCCGGCAATACGGTAAATTGCTTGATTTCTGAGGCAAAAGCCAAAAATCCTGCTGGAGATTGCCAAAAATATAAGGGCTTAACACCAAAGCGATCGCGGGCAGCGAAGATGAGTTGCTGTTTAAGGTCGATCAGTACAAAAGCAAACATACCATTGAATTTATGGAGGCAGGCTTTTCCCCAATGCTGGTAGGCTATTAGGATAACTTCCGTGTCGCTATCAGAATGAAAGGTATATCCTGCAACCTCCAATTCTTGGCGAATCTCTAGGTAGTTGTAGACTTCGCCATTATATGTGATCCAGAGGCTATCTTCCATCGCGCACATCGGTTGATGACCCTTAGGAGAGAGATCCACGATGGAAAGGCGGCGATGTCCAAGCAAAATAGAAATTTTCATAGTAGGAAATTCTTTGCTTCTTAGCTCATGGGTATTTGTTGTAGTATAAGGCAGAGAATTGCCGTAGACATTTTTTTGAGTGTTAGGCCCGCCAAAAGGAATAACTGTTTTTAAATTGTTTCCCACTAGCACAAATCCCTCGTCGTCCGGTCCGCGATGGTGGACAATATCTGTCATTGCACGGATCATTTCGGGAGTGATATGACCATTAGGAAAGCGAATAAGGGCAGCGATACCACACACGGCAGGGCCTTATGTTTTTTGTTTTTTAGGCAGCGCTAAAATTCCCAGGATGACAGAAAACCACAAGGTTGCTAGTCGAATAATTAAAGTTACTGCTACAGCGCTGGAAGCTGGGACATTATGCAATGTGAGCAATTTTACCATGGTGACTTCTGTTCCTCCTAAACCACCAGGCAATAAGGTAAGGGCGCCAACGAGGAGAGAAAAACCATAAATGAAGAGGGAAGTGAGTAGATCAATATTAAAATTAAGTTTTTCTAATATGTAGTAAAGAGCTAAGCCTTGCAAACCCCAAGCTAAAACACCTAAGACCATACCGGAAATTAGGATTCGAGGCGTGAAGCAACTTCTAAAAGCAATGAGCATTTCGAGTGAAAATTCGATAATGTTGGAGAAGCGCAAAGGAAGTGTTTTTCTGGCCATTCTTTCAATGCCCCTTATCCAAGTTTCCTTTTGGATAGCATAGAGAAGAAAAATCACAATGGCAGCTACGATAATTAAAATAGGTCGACCATCAGGATGCATCCATAAACCGCTGGAGGCCAGAACAATGACCGAAATCAGATCAGAAAGTCGTTCAGAAAAGAAAGCTCCAAAGCTTTTACGAAAAGAGACATTGTGATCTTTTAAAAAAATGCTTCGCAAAGCTTCTCCAGATTTTCCCGGTGTGATGGTTAGGGAGAAACCGGCCAGATA
>JACDGH010000130.1 GCA_013815395.1 Parachlamydiaceae bacterium | reverse complement strand
TGCAGAAGGTCAATTTGCAAAGATAAGAGCTAAGTATGTTTCTGTTAACTTACTTTATGGGTACTAATTTTTATTGACAGTTTCCAAAAGTATTTGCGAAGGCTGTCACTCAATCTTAAACCTTATTTATTGGAGTCCGAATTAAGGCTTAATCGCCCTAATTCGGCTCCGATAGTCTAAAAACGTAAATGGTCAGTATTCAGTTGGACGCCAAGTGATTTCAATTATGCAGGAAGATGTTTGGTTCCAAAAAGATCAACTAAGAACGCTGTAGAAACTAGTGTAGCAAAAATTGTTCCTGTAAGAACGATGCCTTCGCTAAATGCAACGGGAAAACCAAGCATTGTAGAAACTGCAGCTGATAGTGCGATAGCAGTACCGGTTCCAAGTATTTTTCCACAAATCCTGCTCGCTTCAGAAGATGTCCACCCGCCAAAAGCTTTCTCAAAAATTGGAGCAACCACACTAGATACAATCACAGCTGAAGCAGAAAAAACGGCTGCATGTATAGGATTAATAATTAAAAACACACGTGCGCATAAATAACCTACGCCCGCTGCAATTGCTAATGGAGCAATAACATTTGAAGTTTGATTTACACATTTTTGTACATCTGTTGCCATAAAAACCCATCTTTTTTTTTAAATATCAAAATTTGTAAATAATTCGCTTTAAATAAACTTAAAGATGTTTATCTCTAATTTGATAAACATATAAATGTAATAACATGTGTAGATATTGAAGGTCAAGCCATTTAATTTTATGAATCATTCTCTCTCTTAGGCACCATCCAAGATTCGCCTACCTTTAATGCTCGAAATTTATTTAAATCGACTTTATGGACTATGCACGCATCCCTTATATGATTTCTTGGGTCATCAAAACCTTCATCAGCTAATCGAAAAGTTTCAAAATGGATGGCTGCTGTAAAAGGTTCCTGTAAGTCTTTGTATGCTAAAACAGCTTCTTCAGGATTCATGTGAGCATATTTCATAAACCAACGAGGTTCATACGCACCAATCGGCAGCATTGCAAACCGGAAAGAACCAAAGCGCTCAAGAATATTACTGAAAAGGCTTTTTTCGTAACCAGAATCTCCACAGAAAAAGATGTTTCCCTGTGTTGTCTCAATAACAAATGCTCCCCACAAAGCTTTATTTTTATCGTTGAGCCCTCGACGAGACCAGTGTTGAGAAGGCATTAAATGAATTTTAACATTTTCATCGATTGAAATTTCATGATACCAGTCGAGTACTTCGACTTTAATGGAATTATCTTTCGAGTGGATACAGACATCGTTTCCAAGTGGGGTGATAATTCTGGGACGATCCCTATTCCATATTTTACATATCGAAGCAATATCAAGGTGATCATAATGATTATGACTTATAAGTATTATATCTATTGGGGGTAGATTCTCAAACACAACTCCAGGGTCACTGTATCGACTTGGTCCCAAATATTTAAAAGGGCTGGTACGCTTTGACCAAATTGGATCTGTAATAATGTTAAGGCCCTGAGTCTGAATTAACATCGTAGAATGACCAACAAAACTTACCCTTAAAAGATCTCCCTCTACACGTTGTGGAGGTAAATCAAAAAGTTGATTTTGCCTTACTTGTGACCATCCCTTTCGTTTGGAAATTAATCTCCAACGGATAAAATCCATAAAAGAATTATGTTGAGGTTTCCATGGATTAAAAAAACGCATTCCATCGAAATGATCGCTTTTAGAACCTGTGTAATATGCTTGTTTGTTTTTTTTCATAAACTGAAATTATGAGTTTTCACATATAAATTCAAGAGTTTTATATTTGTAGCACAGAATAGTTCAGCAACCTTTTTTTTTCAACCTATTCATAATTTTTAAAACTATGGAGAAAGTTTCAAGGTTACTATTTACAGGGTTGCACTCTTTGGTTCGATTTGTTAAATTTAAAAGCTATCAATCGTGATAAGGAATATTTATGGACGAAAACATACATCATTATAATGATTTAATAAAAATTTTTAACGATTGTTTTTTTGAAAGTCATAACACTCGACTTGTTAGAGGTAGTGATGAGCCACTTTACCTTCCAAAAGATGAAAACAGGCCCCACAATGAGATTTATTTTGCGCATGGTTTTTTTGCTAGCGCCCTACATGAAAGCGCCCACTGGCTCATCGCCGGAGAAAAAAGGCGGCAACTAATAGATTTTGGATATTGGTATTCACCAGATGGGCGTACAAATGAACAACAGACCCTTTTTCAAAGTGTCGAAATAAAACCCCAAGCACTCGAGTGGATACTTTCAAAGGCCGCAAGCTTTCCTTTTCGCATAAGTGTGGATAATCTTAATGGACCAGAATCTGATACTTTAGTGTTTAAACGAAATGTTTATAACCAAGTAAAAACGTATTGTGAACAAGGTCTTCCATCGCGTGCAAAAATCTTGCGTTTAGCGTTGTGCAGCTTTTATGGCACATCAGTCGACTTTAATATCAGCGATTTTGCGATTGAAACTATGTAAAAGTAAAAACCTGCTTGAAGGCTTATATAAAAAGCTACAAGCAGGTTTAATTGAAAATGTAATCCTAAATTTAATTTAAGTTCGGATTGTATTGGATAGGTAATATGGGGAATTGAATGTTTTCTTTTGAGAAACATTTCCAAATATTGAACAAAACATCATTTTGCATCTCCAAAGAACCGGCAGTCAAATCTTCTACCCAATAACGTAACATAAATTGTGCCCCATTATCAGTAAATTTTTGTAAAAAACAGTCTGGTGGTGGGCTTTTAGAGCAAAGACGATGATTAATTGCGGATTCTAAGATAATATGTTTTGCAAGCTCAAGGTTAGATTCAAAACAAACTTTAATAATAAGGTTAACACGAATCTTTTTATTTTTTGCAGTCCAATCAATGAGAGATTTTGTTAAAAGTTCCTCATTTGGGATTAACGTATGCTTACCATCCTCTGTATCAATAATTGCAGCACGTGTGCCTAAATGTCGAATCCAACCTGGACCTGCTCCACCTGGAATTTCCACTAAATGTCCAACTTTAACATTTTGCTCAAAAAGAATAATAATCCCACTGATAAAATTTGCTGCTATTTTTTGAAGCCCTAACCCTATACCAATTCCGATAGCTCCACCTACGATAGCAAATGATTTTAAATCGATTCCTACTAAATCTAAAGTGATTAGCGCAACAGTTGTGTATAAAATAATTTTAAAAATGTTCCCTATTAAATCGCGCATTTCCAAACTAATTTTTTTCTGATTTTCTATCAGGCTAGTGATGTATTGAGATAAAAAACGTGCGCCCCAAGCGAGACAGGTAGCTATTAGCAGCCCCTTAAGGATGATAAAAATTGAAATTCGAGTTTCACCTAAATTAAAACTTAAAGAGTCTAGATAATTCACAATAGGGTCTGCAAGACCAAAAGCTGTAAACGTAAACAAAGGAATAAGTGTGCAAGTTACAATCCAGCGAACAAAAATATCAGAAATTGATTTTGTTAGAAAAATCCATGCCATCCATACAAACGTTAAATGGATAGAAATCCTATATATTTCTGGGTCATAATTTAAATGTGTTGAAATACTCAGAGCGACAGATGAAAACACAAAAGTTACAATAGGTGCAGTGAACGAAATAAGCAAAACTATGATCATTTCTTTAAATGTTTGCGCATCCTCGTTCTCGAGATAATCCCTATCATATTTAAGTATAACCCACTTTTGAAAAACATAGGATAAAAACACAAAACCAACAATTGAGCTGATTTCGATAATGGGAACCAAATGACTTATTTTATTCCAAAAATGTAAAATGAAACTAAAATAACTATTCTGATTATTCAATATTATATTTTGATTAGTTTCATTCATATAATCCTTCAATTGAAAAAGTTTAAAAGTATTTTTGTTTTAGTTAATTTTTAAATATTTGCAAAATTTTGTATAGATATTCTTAAAAAAACGAATCGCTAAAAGGCTTATTGCAATAATACTCCCTGACAAAAAGTGTCGCCAATTGATTTTTTTTGCTTGCAAGCCACTTACAACACCATCTTGTGGGATGGATGTAGAATTTACTCCTATTGCATTTTTGAAAATTTGCAACCAATTTTTTCTTATTCCCAAAGAATCTAGGATAACTGCCTGCTGAATTTCTTTCTTTGGATGATCTAAATCTCCAATCACATCTACCAACTGATTAACATGCGTTACTGAAGGACTTAAATGATTTTTTACCAAAATATCTTGAAATGTCTCATGTCCTATTTGCACAGTTGGAATACCTGCTAACACAAACTGAGGCCCCATGCTCGTTTGATAATAAAGCGCTGCATCAGCTACCACTTGAGCATCATCAGTGCTAAAATTCGATACAATAATTTTTGGAGCATTTTTCATCTTTCCATATTCATTTATCCATTCAGATGTCATATTTACATCCAAGTTTTTCGCTTTTGCACCAGGATGCTGATGAATGACTAAAACGAGATTAGAAAAGTCAGCATGCTGCATACCTTCTGCAAGCAATGAAAGAAATGCAGGAAAAGCTTTACTGTAGTACTCATCGTTGTTTCCACCAAAATATACCAAAACCTTTTGATTGTTCTCAATTATACTATTTCGGGAAAACAACAGTTGACGGATAGAAGATTGTTCATCAGCGCGACGTCTAGCAATTTTTTCCGCTTGATCAAGAGGATAATACCCAATTCCAATTTTTCTCAGACTGCCAAAGTCAATTTCCTTACCTGGTACTTGGAATATTGATGCACTAGCTAGGTTGGAATTTGCAAATATAACCCCTTGGGCAGCCAACATTACTGTAGTGGCCACTTTAGAATATCCCCCAGGAACATAAGGTTCAGGATTATCATAGTAGGCAAGGCGAAGAACATGAATTGCGTGACGAGCAAGGGCATTTTGTAATTTAATATCGAAAGAATGGCCTACGTCCGTTATTACAACTGAATATGCAGCACAAGCTTTTGCGATTTGCTCGGCTAAAGCATCTTCTTCATCCTGAGAAATATTATCGAGAGAAAATGTTTTTTTTACACTAATCCCCCGATCTTCAAATTTCTTTAAAGCGGGGCCAGATGCATAAATTTCTACATTTACAAGTTCACTCGGTAAATGTTGTGCAAAAGTGGCAAAATGATCTGCAGGACCACCATGACATGCTATTAGGCAAATAGTTGCTTGACAAACTGATTCAAACATGTTGACTCTCCAAATTTAATAAAAATACTATATCCTAACTGTCATATCAAATTCAACCTAAAAATATTTGATGATCCGGTAATAAAGCTCCATTGTATTGCTTAAAATCTTTGATATGCAAAAAAAGTTCACCGAGATAATCTAAAGCAAATATTCATCCATCAAAAAGGAAATGATATGCAAAAAATTTACACTAAAACTGGCGATAAAGGCGAAACATCGCTATTTACCGGGCAGCGCGTTACTAAAAATGACCCTTTCATCGAAGCTTTAGGCTCAGTTGATGAATGCAACTCTGCCTTGGGAGCCGCCGTTTCTTTTTTACCCGTAAATGAGGAAATGCTTCCCATTCGCGAACAACTTGAAACAATTCAGCACGCTCTTTTTGATGTTGGAGCCGCTTTGGCAACCCCAAGAACCCGTGCTACCAATTCTAAACTTGATATGACGCGATTTGATCAAACAGCTATTGCCATGGTTGAAACTTGGATTGATGCCATGGAAGCAAAGCTCCCTCCCTTACATGCCTTTATTTTGCCCGGTGGGCACCCTTGCGGCTCTATGCTACATATCGCACGCAGCATCTGCCGTCGCGCAGAACGCCGCGTTCTACCTTTGTATAGCTCTGCCGACGTGAATGAAAATGTTTTAATTTATCTGAATCGCTTATCAGATTATCTTTTTTCCGTTTCGCGTTACGTTAATTTTTTAAATAAATCGCCAGAAACTTTGTGGCAGCACCATAAAGGCTCTTAACAACCTATTGATATTACGTCATGTTAATTAATTTAACATGACGTAATAGGCTCAAGCCAGCGACCTTCCTTCTTGATTAATTCAACAAGGCGGTCATCCGCCTCTGCAAAGCTAATATCTTTTTCAACACATGTTTTGCCAATGTATAAATCGATCATGCCTGGCTTTGAGCCAACATAACCGAAATCTGCATCAGCCATTTCTCCTGGCCCATTGACAATGCATCCCATGATGGCAATTTTAACACCGGGAAGATGCGATGTTCGTGCATGAATTCGCTTAGTGACATTTTGCAAATCAAATAATGTCCTGCCACAACTAGGGCAAGAAATAAAATCGGTCTTTGACATACGCATTCTAGCTGCCTGCAAGATACCAAAACTTAAAGTCTTTAAAGCTTTTACATCATAAGGCCCTTCTAGCCAAATCCCATCACCTAAGCCATCGCAAAGTAAAGCACCACATTCTGCTGCTGCACGAATCACTAAATCATCCATTGAGCAGTCGTAAGAAAAATTTAAGATCACTGGCGCTTTAATTTCTTTTTGCTGTATCCATTCAAAAAACTTTCGGGCTGTGTGAAATCGGTTTTTGAGAGGAGACAAGGCTATTACTGTCGGACAAACTTTTTCAATAATTGACCAATCAGCTTCCGGCTCATCGCCAATTTTGATCACTATAGGACTTTCAGAATTTGCAAGTTTAAGGGTAAATAATTTTTTTCGGGACTGCTTCTGCCACTCGATCTGGGCATCTTTAAGCGAAAGCACCTGCACCCCATCAACCGTTGCATCATTGCAAAAAAGTCCCACACCAGATGCATGCAAATTTTTTATGACTTCCAAAGCCGCTGGCGCTTTAGGCATATTGATTAAAGCAATATTATCGGCACTGTTTACAGTAATTTTGGGTTTACCCAGTTGTAGACCACACCCCAGAAGTTCATAAATATTATCTTTCTCTAGTTCTTTTTCACCTAAGCTAATAATGACAGTCCCATCACGATGCATTGATACATTTCGAGGTAACGTGATCGCTCGCCGCTTTATGGCATCAAACTTTCGAAAGTTTTCTTCAAATACTTTCACCCCGGATTTAGCAGCATATTCTTCGGCAAATTGGATTAATCGCTTGCAAGGATCAATTTCTTGCCAAGCATCTTCAGTCAACGAAACCCTAATCGTCTCACCGATTCCATCCAAAAGCAATGTGCCAATCCCCATAGCAGATTTGATCCGCCCATCCTCCCCTTGCCCAGCCTCTGTCACACCCAGATGAAGCGGATAATCCCATCCTAATTCATTCATTTTAGCAACCAATAAACGATAGGCGTGGACCATAACTTGAGGATTGGATGACTTCATTGAAAATATAAAATCGTGGTAGTCATTTTTTTGACACACCCTAGCAAATTCCAAGGCTGATTCCAACATCCCCTGAGGGGTATCTCCATA
>JACDGH010000129.1 GCA_013815395.1 Parachlamydiaceae bacterium | reverse complement strand
CATCAAAATTACTCTAAACCGCGGAGTCGGTTCCTCATTTTTTTTCATTTTTGCTCCTTTTTTTTTATTCAAAGACACGATCAATATCGTTCATGTTTTATCGAAATGCGCACACTATTCTTCATAATAAAAAAAAGAGAAAAGCCGCAAGCAAAAATAAGGAACCGATTCCTCAGTTTAGGAAGATTTAACTTGCAGAGCAATCAAACTAAAATCATCAGGTTTACCCACGCGAGAAGATAGCCATTTATAAGCTAGAATTGGATTTCCATCCCAAGTTTGGAACATTTCTTGCATTTCTTCTGAGTCACCAGGCATACCTGTAATTTGCACCGCAAAGTTTTTGAAATCAGATAATTGTTTCTGAACAACATGTGTAATAATTACGATCTCTGTTGCTTCATAATCTTTTTTTGATTTTGATTTTAGGGGTTGACTTTGACGTGATTTTTCCATATTTATTGCATTCCCTACTTTTTTAAAAAAAAGACTCGCCTTGATCGAATCTGATTGCGTACTATGTCGATGAATTGTAGGGCCAATATCGGCTCCTTCCATTTTGGTAAGAACTAATACGGAATAAAGATTATGCAGCTCTTGTAAAAGTTTTTTGGCGTCCTCAGATAGACTTTTGTGCCAATCTCCTATCTCCTGAGAGCGATTCATGCTACTCATACTTTCTAATGTCCAATAATTAGGAGTACTTGCTTTAATTAGCCATTCTTGTGGGTTTTTAGCAAGGGCTCGCAATTCATCACTCATGGAATCAGGCGCAGATAGAAAAACTTCTTGGAGTGCTTCATTAGGAGTTTTCCCAAGAGTTTTTGGCTCCATATTATCTCCAAAGCCATCCGAACCAAGAAGTAGGGTGTCACCAGCATCTAGTTTGCAATAGATAGGCGTGATTTGATTAATGCGGCTCCCAAAAGCACTTCCAGTATCGGAATAAGGACTAGAGTATACTGTAGGGGTCAAGTCTAAAGCACTTCCATTTGCTTTTTTGAGCATAACACGGCTATCTCCAATGCAAAATCCCATTGCATGAGAACTACCGTCTTGAGCGGGAAGGACTAAAGTGCAGGCCATTGTGCATTTGGCACAATTCGGATCCCCTTTCGTTTCATATTGCGTTTTGACAATAGCTTGAGTTAAAGCTATTTGCACCTGCTCTTGGCTAAGGCTAGAGCTTCCTAATTGAATAAGATTAGACCATAGATGTTTGCGAAAACGACGCGTTAGATCGACAGATCCTTTGTGGGAATCCTCTTTATTGTTTGCTGCATCAGCAACGATTGCTAAAGTGCAACCTCTAAGCTGATCAACAGTAGCCCAATCAGCCCCATATTCGCCTTCAGGTAAATAACCTTTTGCTTGCAGCATAACTGAAGTGGTGATTTGATCATTGGCTGATGTTTCACTAAAAAATTTAGAACTGTCTTTAATAAAAGCCTCTGTTAAAGCCGGTTCCGTCGTCTTAACAGAAGATTTATCCGATGCTTTGAATGTAAACTGCACTTTATCTGCTCGAGGCATTGCTGTAATCATCTCCTCAATAGATTTATTAAGGGACAACACCTCGCGCTGTTCTGGCTCAGGTAGGATCATCATCTGTTGATTGACGTTGATCATAAATTTTCCATCACTAGAGAACTCCACCCGTGCTGATTCAAAGTCAATCAATTCTACAGCCGCATTATTTTCTAAAATAAGTTGAGAACTATTGTCTTTTGAAAGTTCCTGCCACTTTCCCTTTTCATTTTTAACCACCCATAACAGTTGATTATTATACTTTGCTAAAACCGGACTTTTTGCACAGGTCAAATTTGATATCAAAATTTTTTCAGTAAAAGTTCTTGTATCTTTTGTATATTGTACTCTTCCTTTTAGATTTGATTGGAATAATTTATTAGTATGTTTTAATAATCCATACAATTCATTTATTTTTGTGCTATTATGAATATTTAGTAAACTTGTTAAACTTAATTCTTTAAGAGAATTGTCGACTTTTTCAGCGTTAATTGATACCCCAGTTCGCAATTTAATCTTGAGACGTTGAAAAGTTCTGCCAATCCAATTTCCTGTAGTGCATGAATTAACTTCGTTTAAACTAAATATCTGTTTGTCAATTTTAAGATATGAAATTTTTTCTATCATAATGATCCGATACTTTAAAAAGTATATTTTTAAGATCTAACGTGCTTAAGTTATAATGACAAAATTGTTGTTCTGCTATGTTCATTATAAATATTCAATGAAACCTCATTATTCGATTTAATTGCTAAGTATGCTAAAAACAGAACTTATAGATAAATAAGCATACAATGATATAATTATTTATTATAACATTAATTTAATTTATTATAAGTAAATTTTTAAACTAATTAGATAAATCTATAACAAATTATATTTCTTCGCTATTCCTGAAGTTGAACTTCAAGTTACTCATTGACCGCCGCTACGAGTTTTTGGTACATAGGTATTTTACTCGGATAGTTTTTATTGATTTCCTTGCTGAAATGACATCCCTAATTTTGCATTGACCTATGATGTCGTATTATTAAATGATGTTGGATTAAGTGCTGGACGAATTAAATTCAAAGGTGGTCACGTTGAAAATTTTATTTAAAACTCGGCTTATGTTGAAAAAGTTTAACATGTGTTTATGTTTTCTGAGTGCTCATGGGTTGTTTACTGCAGCATCTTTATCAGCAGAAGACATTGCGATGAAAATGGAATCCGCTGCACCCGCAACTTTAGACAAGGAAGATATCCTCCAATGGGCAAAATTGCATCTGTCTCAAGTAGGGACTTTGAAAGAAGAGGAAGGAGGTTTTGTTTATTTGAAAGTGGATGATGAATACATCGAGCAGTTAGGGCCGATGTTATCGGATCCGCGTTATGAGAAGCCCCCCTATTTTCGCCGCTCTGATTCTCCTGGTGCTCATATCAGCATTTTTTACGTCAATGAACGTCGTCAGACAGGGACAATCCACGAGATCGGTCAAAGGTACAATTTTAAAATCATTGGTCTTGCGGCTGTCCCTCAAAAAACCCATGAATACATCGTTTTAGAAGTTGAGTCGCGAGAATTAGAGCAGTTAAGAAAAAAATATGGACTATCACCCCTTCTCATGGGGCATCAGTTCCACATTACTATCGCAAAGAAAAAACCAAGACGCCACTAAATTTTATACTGTGACTTTCAAAGTTGCTCTACCTGTAGTTCATGTGGCATGCCGCTTGAAAAGCCCGAAGATCATGCAAATGGTGATGTAAGTCGTCCTCATTGCATTTACTATAGTCACCCTGATGGATCTTTAAAATCCTATGAAGAGATTCGTGAGGGGACAGTCCATCATTTCATACAATGGCAAGGGTTGAAAAGGAAGCAGCAAAGAAAATGGCTCTCGAAATGCTTCAAGAGCTACCTTTCTGGAAAAGCAAAAAAGTAAAGTAGGCTTTATTTACTTACCAATCAACAGACACCATCTAATAGTGGGAGTCTGAGGGCCTATTGTCCCTTTCTTCGGGGGTTTTAGTGAAAATCCCCAATTAGAGACGGTTAAGTGCATTCAGTAGTGGGGATTGTTTCGGTTTGCCTAGGTATTTTTTGTTATTGAGAGAGGTATCGAATGCCCCCCATCTATAGTCAATATCTGTCCTGTCATCCATGAGGATTCTTCTGTGGCAAGAAAAAGTGCTGTCGATGCCTGATCGCTTGGTAGCCCTGCACGACCAAGGGGAATATCTTTAATAGCAGAATCAAATTCTAAGTTTTCATAAGGAGTGTATCCAGGGGCAATGGCATTCACTCTAATCCCATGTTGTGCTAGTTCCAAGGCCATAGATTGGGTTAGCATGTTCAATGCCGCTTTGGCAGATGCATGTGCGATTCGATTCATTGATGGACGAGCACCAGAAATGGAAGAGATGTTGATAATATTTCCTCTAATTTGCTTTTCTAACATCCCTTTGGCAACAAGCTGTGACAAGTAAAATGGCGTCATCAAAGTGACCTGCAATAACTTTTCAAAGTCTTGATGTTTCAATTCAAAAAAACTTTGTGTGTTAAAGCCTCCGGCGTTGTTAATCAAGACATCTATCTGACCTAAAACTTGAACACTCTCTTTATAGAATTGTTCTATACCGCCATAAGTGGAAAAATCTGCGTACAAGGCGGTAGCACTTCCACTTGTTTTTTTTATGCAGTCAATTACCTCTTCAGCCCCCTTTTTATCAGAGCGATAGCTAATGACTAGTTCGGCTCCTTCTTTAGCAAATAGAAGTGCGATTGCTTTGCCAATACTCCGATTAGCTCCAGTCACGATGACTTTTTTTCCTATTAATCTCATGCAGTATCCCTTCCATTCAGATTATAAAAACCTCTTCCCATAAGACTCACGACATTATCTGAAAAAAGAATAGCTCTTAGAGGATAATTCATTTGAAAAGGCCCTTCATCAAAAACGCTTTCGGTTATAATATTAGCGATAAAATCCTTTTTGATTTCTTCAAGATAATCGAATCCTATGTTCGAGTTTGAAGAATAGGCTGTAAAAATGAGGAGCAAAAGAGATAATTTATTTTTCATAAAACACGTAATTTTAGTTGGTAATAACAAAGCTATGTTGGCTATTGAATGCATTCAGAATTTTCACTAGAGAGCATTACCTATTTTCGCTATGCTTTCTTTAAAAATCTACCAAATTCACAAAATAATTATATTTTGGATCGATAGAGGAAGCGATGACTAAATGGAGAACGGAAACAGAAAAAAAATGAAAAAAACTTCAAAACCTTCAACTTTAGCGCAAGTCTACATGCGAGAAGAGATTTAGAAGAAAAAGTTAGAGAAAAGAAATATAAGCAGCGCCGAGAAACAGGCTCATAAAGATGAGCAATTTTCCCTTAACCAAGAAAAAAGGAAGGAGTACATCGTGGTCATTGAGCCAAAAAGCAAACACCTCTCGAACATATATCACCCAGATTTGCTATTAGCTGAAGACCTTGTCTATAAGCCATCTGGACTTATCCTTCAGAATATGAAAACAGAAAATGAAAGTGCGGATTATGGGGCTTCTGAATTCACCATAAAGAATCGTTCTGTCAAATTTCGCGTAGGAAAGATCACACCGACAAAAAATGGACAATTTGTCACTTTTTGGAAACGTATAGGTGAAGGACCCATTTTACCTTATGAATTAAATGATTCTTTTGATTTCCTTGTGGTCAGTGTTCGTGTTCGTGCTGCAAATCATTTTGGCCAATTTGTTTTTCCAAAAGCTGTGCTCTGCGAAAAGGGAATCATATCATCAGGTGAAAAGGAAGGTAAGAGAGCTATGCGGATTTATCCTCCTTGGGATAAAGTGGATAATTCTCAGGCTAAGAAAACGCAAGCTTGGCAGTTACAATATTTTATTAAATTCTCTGAGGATGTTTTGGATTTTTCACGCATGAGATATCTATTTGAAATTACTTAACGATTAAGTAGACCATTCCTTTTGCTCAAGCCTTGGCAAGATCTGTTATATCCTGATATTATCCCGAGCATTTAAAATATCGCTGTTAAAGTAAATAGCTATATAAGATATATGTGCTTGCGAAAATAGGAAAAACTAAAGCTCCAATTTCACCTAGTCTACAGGAATTCACAGTGAAAAAGTTTCCAACAGTAGAAAAAGTATTTCCGTAATAAATGATATTTTTTACTTCCTTGTTTCCCCAACACTTTATTGTGTGTAAATATGTCGAACTTAGTAAAGGAGAGAGTTTAATAATCTGGGGAATTTTCAAGATATCTGCTTTCTGCAAGACATTACTTACAGAATGCATACAACTCAAACCAAACGGAATCATGGAATTTTTTATTGTCCTATCCAGAATTCTACCTATTCTTTGTCTAAAAAGCCTTTTCATACAGTTTTTTATCGCATCTCTTGTTGAATCATCAAATTCACATAGAAAGGGTTCTCTTTTACAGGTTAATATTTCTTTTAAACAATTCGACTGTGCTTGTGTGAGTTAAAAAGAAAAACGTTCAAAAGGAAGCCCTCCATTTTGGGCTTTTTTGATTCTTTGATCTAAAGTAACTTCTGATTGAGATTGACATCCGGAAGGGAGTCCACACCCAAAAGTATAAAGAATACTTTCAAATTCTAGGTCAGCATGACCGACCATGAATCCAAATTTTATGTCTTGTCCAGGATAATAGAGCAGTGAGCAAGTATTTGACATAGAATTTATTTATCCTTTTGATAGGCAATCGAATGATCTTCTTGGACATCACTTATCCAGTTTTCACTATCCCATGAGGAAAGAAAATTTTTAGTAATTGGTAGATGCTTTTCCAAAGGATTTCCTGCTTGCCATTTTCCTTCATATCGTATCCACCCATGAGTGAGGTGATCATATACAAAAACGTCCCCCATAAGACTTACGACGTTATCTGCAAATAAGATAGCTCGCAAATGATAATTCATTTGAAAGGGTCCCTCATCTAAAGTACTTTCTGTCAAAATATTGGTGATGAAATCCTTTTTGATTTCTTCAAGATTATCAAATCCCTTGTTTGAATCTGAAGAGCAGGCTGTAAGGATGAAGGGCAAAAACAGATAAATGAGCTTCATAAAATATCCAGTTTTAAATAATGACAACAAAGCCATATTGACCATATTCAGGCCTTAGGCAATGATTTCCATTTTTCATATGAACGAGTATCGCAAGCAATTTACCCTCCATAGTCAATTTGATGGCTTCTTATTTCCGATCACACCAAGAAAATTCATTCGAGAATCGATTGTCAAAGCGCTTATGCATAAAGTCTATCGAGTGCCAAGTCCTATACAAATTATCAATACAGCAAACTTTTTACTCCGGGCATAAGCGCTTCAACTCCGGGCATTATAGGGCTTTTGAAGTTCGTTAGTTCAACGTTTCTAATGATCGTTTGTTGGGTTATGATTCTAAATCCCCATTTTTCAAAAAATATTTTTGCTGTGATGCTTACTTCGGAGAAAATGAGAAGGGTATGGTTGTTCTTTGCTCTTTGAAGAATTTCTTTCATAAGAGCCGATCCAACGCCCTTCCCAATCCATTTATGATGGCAATAAAAACAGTCAATATGACCATTTGGCTCAAACTCAGCAAATCCAACAATTTCATCTACGACAGTTGCAATAATTGGTTTGGTTCTAGAAAACTTTTTTGACCATCCTTCTGTGTTTTCTACACTTGATTTTGGAGCCCATACATCAACTTGCTCTTGCGTGTAGTGTTGAATATTAACCCTGTGAATTGTATTGTAATAGATATTTGCAAGAGCCTGCACACCTTCTGGTTGATAGTCTCGAATGGATATTCCTGCTTTCATAAGCTTTCATCCGTTTTGAATGCAATGTCTACCACACCTCGAGGTTCAAACATAGCTATGAAATGTCTATACATTTCCAGCCTGTTCCTACCC
>JACDGH010000128.1 GCA_013815395.1 Parachlamydiaceae bacterium | reverse complement strand
GCATGATTAAACCATCTAGCAAAGCTTCGGGACGCGGTGGACAGCCTGCAATGTAGACATCGACGGGAACAAGGGTATCAACACCTTGAATGACCGCATAATTATTGTAAACACCACCGCAAGACGCGCAGTCACCCATAGCAATGACCCATTTAGGCTCAAGCATTTGTTCATAGATAGTCACTAATACGGGAGCCATCTTCTGGCTCACCCTGCCTGCCACAATCATCACATCGCTTTGCCTTGGTGAAGCACGAAATACTTCCATACCGAATCTAGATACATCGTATCTGCTGGCAGCAGTGGACATCATTTCGATGGCACAACAAGCTAATCCAAATTGCGCCGGCCAGAGCGAATTGCCCCTCGCCCAATTAATTAGCTTATCTATGGGCGCTACCATAAATGGTGTTCTTTCTTTAGATGTCATTCCCATTCTAAACCTCCTTTACGCCACACGTAGGCAAAACCAACTAAAAGGACAACTAGAAAAAAAATCATTTCATAAAAAGCAAAGGGCCCAATTTGCTTAGCTATAACGGCCCATGGATATAGAAAAATTACTTCTATGTCGAATACCAGAAAAATCAGTGCCACTAGGTAATGATGCAAAGGAAAACGTTCTTTCAACAAATGCGTCTCTGTCTGAATCCCTGATTCATAGGGCATAAATTTCGCATGCTCTTTTCTGGTTGGAAACATGGCAGATATTCCAACTACTAATAAAGTTATTGCAAGCACTAAACCAAAATACACATATACAGGAAAGAGCTCTGACATGGAATTCCTCGTCAAAAAGGTACAAAGTTCCGAATATCATACATAGCAATAACTATTGAATGGTGTCTACTTCTTTTATTGAAAACGGAAATCTATTTTAAAAAAATAGAGTACAAGTTAAACCTCAAATTAGGGTCGATATTTTTTTTTAGGTGTTTGCTGAAAATTTCCTAGATCTAATTAGATCATTTACATGAGTAACTAATGAATAGAAGACAAAATTCATTCCGCAAATTTTTAAATCAGCCTAAACTAATCATGTTTGCTGGATTTTGCACTGCTGCTAGTCTGATTGGGGTGCTTGGTTTATTGGTGATGATCGGGTGGCTGACAAATATTCCTATACTTACGCAACTTCATCACTCACTCCCTCCTATCCCTTTTAGCGTGGGCTTCTGCTTTTTTTGCATTTCAATGTCATTGCTCACGAGTTTAAGAAAAGCCTTTCACTTTTCTAGAGCCATAGCTATTTTTTTATCACTATTTAGCGCCCTACTTTTATTCGAATACTTAATTCAACTTAATTTATCTACTAATTTGACTATTTTTAAATCTTCACCCCCTATTGTTATTTCAGTAAAATCTATTATAGCATTTATTTTAATGAGCTTTAGTATTATTTTTTTTACCTCTAAGGAAAAAAGTTTTATTTCTTTGTGGCTTATTGCTATTTTGAATTCTATTGTTTTCGCGATGTCATTATGTGCAATTTTCCAGCAGCTCAATCGCATTGACCTTGATTATGAATGGGTAATGTTCAATAGAATAGATCTTCATATCGCTTTCGGTCTATTTATTTCCTCAAGTGTAATTTTGTATTTAACAAATCTAAAATTTCGTTCTACCTATCCTATTTTTTGTATGCGCTGGCTTTCCTTATTGGCTTTTATAAGTCTGCTATGGAGTACAATTTCTTTTTATGTAGCACTAAAAAATCAAGAAACTCTTTACAGGATTGAATCCCTGGAGCACGAAGCCTCACAAATGTTGAAATTTGTTATCTATCAAAGCGACGTAGATAAGAAGTCCTTCAAGAGGATACAAGGGCGTTGGAATAATATGGATAATCTTCAACAGGTTAGTTTATGGGAAATGGATTCACAGGAGTTCATTAACGATATTATGCCTTTAAGGGGATTGATCGCTTTAAAGCCAGACAAAAGCGTCAGGGGTGAGATTGGTAAAAAAGATTTTCCTATCAAAAGCTTCATGAACGCTTCTCTGGATCTTCTTAATTTAGAGGAAGAAACCTGGCACCCAGTAGAAGGTAAAGATGGACGCAACGTTTTATTCATCTATTATTTATTAAATTTTCCAGATGGGGAAAAAGGATATCTTATTGCATTTTACGACCTGGAAAGTATGATTAACGCTTCCCATAAATTTATTCTAAAGTCTGAAATGTGCCTCAATATCTTTTATCAAAATAAGTCTCTTTATAATTCAAATGTAAAAGCAATGGTGCAGCAGCAAAGCCAAAATCAATTTATCTTTAGTGAACAAATAATTGGAGATTGGAAATTACTGATATGTGCACCTCGACAAGACCCTAAATCCCTTATGTATTTCCCCAACATTTTTTTTGTGTTAGGCGTTTTGATGTCCTTTCTCATTGGTTATATTTTTCACTTATATCAAAAATTTAAAAGACAGAGCTTCCTGCTTTATAAAGCTAATGCCGCACAATCCCATTTCCTTGCTAATGTCAGTCATGAAATCCGCACACCTTTGCATGCCATTATAGGAACAGTATCCTTGTTAGATTATACTGAATTGAATTCACGACAAGAGCATTTGCTGCACATTCTTAAAACTGCCTCAAATCATTTACTAGATTTAATTAATAATCTTTTGGACATCACTAAAATCGAAACAGAAAATATTGTCTTAAAATATATCCCTACAGATATACGCGGACTCTCATTAGATGTAATCTCTCTATTTTCTCAAAAAGCGGAAGAAAAAGGTCTTAATTTACGTTTTGATTTTAATTTTCCTGAGGATCAAAAGATTTTGATTCCCCCAAGAGAGGTTAAGCAAATCATGACCAATCTTATTGGCAATGCTCTCAAATTTACAAATATGGGAATTATCACCGTAGAGGTAAATATCCTAAAAAATGAATTTAATAAAGGGAAATTGAACATTAATATCAGTGATACAGGCATTGGCATTCCCGAAGAAAAGAAACAGTGTATCTTTGAAAAATTTTCTCAGATTATCAAGGATGAAAGTATCAAGCACCCTGGCACTGGATTGGGACTTTATATTTCTAAGCTTCTGGTCAATGAAATGAAAGGCCAAATTCGATTTGAAAGTATTGATGGACAAGGGACAACTTTTTTTGTTTCGATCCCTATAATTTTTGTTCAACCCAACGAGACCACTAAACATGAAAAAATTTGAAACAAAATTTACAGATGTCAAAATGCTCATCGTTGAGGATTATGACTTTAGCATGGAAATCCTTGTAGAAATGCTTCGATTAATGGGCATTGAACCAGATACGGCTAAAAATGGAGAAGAAGCCATTGAAAAAGCCAAAATTAAAAAATATGATCTTATTTTAATGGATATCTTGATGCCGAAAGTGGATGGGTATGAAGCCACAATGAGCATCAGAAAACTGTCGATAGAGCAACCAATTATCACTGCTCTCACTGCAAGTGTGCAAGAGGAAGATAAAAAGAAATGTCTAGACGCTGGCATGAATGATTTTCTCGCTAAACCTATGAATATAGATGCCTTAGAAAATCACTTAAAACACCACCTTTCGTCAAAACTGGTTAATAGAAACATCTGATTTACAATAATTAAAAAACAAAATATGCTCCGATAAGAAGATTAAACTTTTTAAATGGAGCATACATGGACAATAAATTAACTACCCGTTTTCGAGACATTGATGAAGTTCGCCAAAATTGGGGCTGGTTCTTTGCATTAGGCATTTTACTAGTACTTTTAGGGTGTGCTGTCATTAGTTCTTCTTTTTACGCGACCATCTTTTCAGTTTTTATTTTAGGAATCTTTTTATTAGGTGCAGGCATAGTGCAAATTGTCCAAGCCTTTCTAGCCCGCAAATGGAGTGGGTTATTTCTTTCTTTGATGCTTGGAATACTTTATATTGTTGTAGGCACCTTCTGCGCGGCCAGGCCCGCGATTGCTGCAGTTAGTTTAACACTATGGATTGCTGCATTTTGCTTTGTAGCCGGTCTTTTTAGAATGCTCACCTCTCTCATACTGCGCTTTGATCAATGGGAATGGATGTTCTTTAGCGGTTTAATTACATTTATTTTGGGCGCAATGATCTATGCTGAATGGCCTCTTTCAGGATTATGGGTGATCGGTCTTTTTGTTGGTATAGACATGTTGCTTTGCGGTTGGTCTTGGATATTACTGTCATTGACAGCCAGAAAATAGGTAAGAGGCGAGACTGAAATTTAAATATAATTGAATAAAATGAACAAGAAAGAAGAACCTGATCCCCGGTTACCGCTATTTTTTGCTGATACCCACATCTGCGTAGCACTAGTTCTGCACGTTGCGGCTTAGGTGTGAGCTACAAAATGAGAGAAAAATGGCAGAGCCGACGCACTCCAGGGGCTTTGCCAAACGCTTATTATCTATTTTCTGCTACACTCTCTGCCAGCCTAACATTAAGAAGTTTCAAGAACGATGCAGTAGGTTATCGACGACTTCTAATGCGGTAGCAAAGCGCAGCAGGAGCTGCGCTTTTTTGATTCAAAATCACTTTCCGCTTAAACGGATTTCCTGAAGAGAAAGGCGCGGCAGAGCCAAGCAGAAAAGATAAAACTTCGATTATTTATCAAAATCATGAACTTAGCCAGAAAAATCTTAAATTTCTCAATTTTCTTTTTTGCTCATTTTTCCTTCATTGTGTAGCCTTCACCTACGGTTTCGCTCGCTTGAGCATTCTTCACCTCCAGGGTGGGCTATATATTGAGAGAAAAATGAGCAAAAATGAGAAAGCCTGATACCTAAAAAGTTTGAACGAAAATGTTGTCTTCATGAATTCTTTCAACTTTTTCTTTTTTGCTCATTCTTCTCTCATTCTGTATCCCAAACCTATGCCGCAACGAGTAGAGCGAGTGCTACGCAACTTTTTCTAAAGAAAACGATTCTCTAAATAAATACCTTCCATAGCACTTCCCGGCGCTCCGCGCCGCGGCTCATCACAAAAAAGAATCTTACCCGCAGAGCGGATGCCTTGGCCAGAACCTGATGAAAGTTGTGTCCAAAATGATTCTCTCAAATCCACTTCTTCCATGGCGAAGGGGGAAGATAAATTAAAGCTTTGCAGGAAACGCACAACAATTCGTTGGGCATCCCGAGAGAACACTTGCACGTAATCATTACAAGTCGGACTTTTCCTTTTTTTCACTTGCTTTCGCTCGATTTTCTCCAAACTAAGCTTGATATCTCGTAAATTTGTTAAAATATGATCTGTCATAATTCGACAATCTTCCGCAAGTATATTAGAGTTGGCTTCAGCATTTAAAGAACGTAAAAAGCTCAACTTAATAGCAATTTGTCGCATCCTAGACATAATATCGCCGCTTTCTTCAAAATACCAGTCGGGACGAAAAGCCGCAAACCATGTTTCAGACAATGATGAAGGGGACAAATTACGCCAGAGAGCTTGCCCGGCAATCCATAAACTGCAGTCCAGCATCCCCCCTCTTTGCGGTAGAGCATTGGTCAATGCTAGCACGCCTACAAAGCGATGTCGATAAAGGCGACTATAATATTTGTCTATCAGATCCACAGCAAGAGTCGGCCAAAGCCCCTCCCCCTGAGAAATCAATCCCGCATTAACTATCGGCAAGAGGCGTGTGGCAGAAATGTCCGGACTACTTCTAAGCTTTTCCCAAAAGGGATGTGGCGGAAGGTGGTCGGCATAGCAATCTCCTGCCACGGCAGAAAAGGAAATAATTGTGTTTATTTGAGCTTCGTCACACAAGCCAGGCAGCCAAACAGCATGCTGGTGCGCCGTTGCTAAATCAGAAGTTGGAATGTAATAGATTAACTGAGATCGACCTTTTAATGAGCTTTCTAACAAATGCAACTCACTCACCACTAATTCTGATAATGTAGCATCCCTTGCAAAAGTATCATGGATAAATTCGGCACATAACAGCGAACTTTCCCAAAATAAATAATCCATAGAAGACACTGATGCATACAATAACTCAATCTGTTCAATAAGATGTCCCCGAAATAAAGGGGATAGTGGACAGTGGCTGATTTTTTTAGAAGCCTCCGTTGAAAAGAAGCAAGGCTTGACGATGACCTTTAAACCAAAGTCATGGGCCAGTTGTATGAAGCTATTTAATTCAGAATAAACATCATCAAAATTTAATCTAGAAACAGCTGCAGTTGAAGAATGATTGCTCCCAAGCAGAATAGTATTGTACCCTAGCTCAATAATGCGATGAAAAAGCTTTTCAGAATTTATTTTCATTTCCTCATGACTAGAAGTTGCCATATAGCGAGGCAAAGCTATTCCTATTCCATTGGAAGAGACATAGGAATCACATCCTATCCAAAGAGGCCTTAAAGCAAAGCGAGGTTGTGAAAGGCCTAGAAAATCGCCTAAGTGATCACCAGCCAAAGTAATATTCAGTTGAGCGATTCCATATGCCGCGCCCAAAGGACTTTCGGCTTGCACCTGAATGATACCCTTTTCATAGCTTGTGGAATATGACTCCCCTATTCCTTGAGCTGGAGCTTTCCAGACAATTTTCGGGAATTGTTTTTGTTTATTTTGAGAATATTCTATGGCCAATTTCTCAGCCAATAATGCAGCTTTATACATAGGATAATGATTTAAATTGGAAAATTTGTTAGGATGATCTCTTTACCGTTTCAAGGTGTATTAAAAAGCTATGACAAAACATTCTAATCCTAATGCGCGCAATGCCGAATCTTTGATCTCTCCACAAATGCTTAAGGAAGGATTGCCGCCGTTGGCCGCGCACCTTGAATTTATAGAGCAATCTCGGCAGCAGATCCAGCGCATCTTGTCGGGCGAAGACTCCCGGCTGTTTCTCGTTGTAGGCCCTTGCTCCATTCATGATATCACAGCTGCAAAAGAATACGCCATAAAATTACGTCATCTTTCAGACAAGATCTCAAAACATTTTTTTGTAGTTATGCGGACCCATTTCGAAAAGCCTCGTACGTCCCTGGGTTGGAAAGGTCTCCTTCACGATCCACACCTTGACGGCTCTAATGCTATTTCTACAGGATTAAACCTATCTCGAGAGTTACTCCTATTCCTGGCTGATTTAGGCTTGCCAGCAGCCACTGAATTTTTAGACCCTATCACTTTTCATTATCTTGGAGACTTAATTTCATGGGCTTGTATTGGCGCCCGTACTTCAGAATCGCAAATCCATCGTCAATTTGCTTCGGGCTTGCCAATGCCGGTAGCCTTTAAAAACAGCACTTCCGGAAATATTGATGTAGCCATTAATGGAGTCCTAGCAGCCACTTGTAGCCACTCTTTTTTCGGCATCACTGAGCATGGCAGCCTTTCTATTGTAGAGACAAAAGGAAACCGCCACGCCCATGTAGCTTTAAGAGGAGGCGAATTAAAACCTAATTACGATGCCGATTCTATTGCTTACGCCCTAGAGCAGCTTAAGAAAAATCATTTGCCTCAACAACTGGTGATCGACTGTTCCCACGAC
>JACDGH010000127.1 GCA_013815395.1 Parachlamydiaceae bacterium | reverse complement strand
AACGCGGAGACGCTGAGAACTAAATTAGTAAATACAATAAAGTATAGTAAGAACGAGCGACAAAATTAGGAGCTCTATTTTGCTTGAATTTGTAAGTACGATCTACTAATTTTTTAAACCCTCTCGCCTATAAGTTACTGATAACCAACTTTAGTTCTCGGCGCCTCCGCGTTTCTCCCCGTCTCTGCGTTTCCCCTTAGCCTCTAAAACGTATAAAAACTACTCTAAGAAATCCCACCCCCAATTCTTCCCAAGAACCAGAAATGGTTGTTTTCATTGGAGGGTTAAATAAGTATACAGTTACATTCTTTTTATGTATCGGCCCGTTCCTAACATTCTTATCGTTCTTATCGTATAAATCGTTATATCGTTCTTATCGTTTATATCGTTATATTGTTATATCGTTCTCATCGCTAAAAGGGTTTCGCCTGCTAGAGATAACGGGAAGGCAAAGCCCTTTGTGTTTTGAGGCTTCGTATTAAATAAAAAAATCAAAAATTGAGATTTTCTTAATGGCGGCTTTTTTTTAAGCGAAATCCTAGCCACCCATCGCATTCAATTTTATTGACCTGCTCCCATTTCCAGCTTTGGCATTGTTGCAAATAACTCTCTAAGCCTTCAGCCAAGATGCCGGAAGTGATCATCGTGTGTGCATTTATGTGAATATTTTTTAATGACATCCAGGCCGTTTGCTGTTCTGATTGAATCATATTCATCAGAACAACCACTTCTTCAAGTGGATTAATTTCATTTGGAAGATAATCTTCAGGCAGAAAGAATTGAATATTTTTTGTCATATCATTGAGATCAGCATTTTGGCGGGCATGGTTTACAGCTTCAGCATCGATATCAATGCCTACCACAGCTTTTGCCCCCATGGCAATTGCCGCTAATGAAAGGATTCCGCTGCCACATCCTATGTCGATTACAAGCTTATTTTTGACTAATGCAGGCATTAGAGTTAATACTAGACGCGTGGTGGGGTGAGATAAATCTCCAAATCCTGGACCTGGCTTAAGTTTTAATGTGGATAAAAGGTCATCAGCATAATCACTTAATTTTAAATGCACGAAGCCATCGTGATAATCAGATCCGTGACTAGCCCACTGAGCTTCCCAATCGATAGGGGGAAAAGGGGCCGCCTCAATTTTATCGACCGCGGGGCATAATTTAGCAACTTCTGTATTTTTCAAATGATGTGGAATGCGCCCAAAAATTACCTGTGCCCCATTCTCTTCTTCACTACTGTACAGAAGGTGACAGCCAGCATCTTCGAGCTGCTGCCAAGCCTCATCGCTATCTGTTTGGGGCTTAAGAAAAAATGCTATTTCATTCATTGGTAATTAGGCTTTGCAAGATTGGAATTTCTAGCAAATTTTGGTACTTTGCTGATTGAATATCGAGTTCTATTTAAACATTTAAAAGTAGATTGTACAGTCTTGATTCTTTCTTCAGTGTTTTTTTGAGTATGCGGGATATAATTTTTGGCTTTAAATTTTTGTTTTAGCTCTCGATTCCATACCGCTCTTGTATCAAAATTAGGTTGATAATCCATATCATTATTGCCTTCAGAATAAATGCTCGAGACAGGCATTATTTGCTGGATTTTTTTAACAGTCTCAATAATAACATTTGTAGCTTTATTCTTTGGGGACAATGAATTTGCTCTGGAAGATGATGATGTGAGCGAATCATCATAAGGATAGGAAAAATGAAGTGGGGGTTCACCATCAGAATATAATTGATCATCCGAGGATCCATAGTTAGAGGATTCATCTATAGATGAAGAATCCACATCGGAAGGTATGGGAACGGACTCGAAATTATGAAACGGACTGGTTGAACTTGGACTGTTTGGATACGAATATGATGGTGTTATGGATAGTGGCATTGTTTCTTAATATTTAAAGGTTTAAGTAATCAGACTCTTTCAAACTCTCATCCTATCACTTCTTGGTGCATTTTTGATAGATTATTTTATGCATTTTTAAGTGCTATTTCTCTTAGTGCAGTTCAATGTGCTTTTTGTTAGAATGTTTAAAGTTAGAATATTATTAACTAAAAATATCATGGGGTGTCTATGTTTAAGCTATTTGCCATTTTTATTTGCTTCTTTAATACTTTGTATATCCAGGGGATAGAAAATGATGATCAATCCGATTTTTTTACGGAATTGCTCAAGAATAACCAAAAGAGGCATCCGGAACAGGGTGACGTAGCCTATCTTAATTCTATAGATGTTTATTCTGCCTTAAATTCATGTGCGAAAGAGCTGATCCGCAATGAACAGATCATTTGGGAAACAGACCCCTTGTCCGGTGAATACCGCATGCAAATCAGAATCATTAGAGACATTGAGAACCAAGAATTATGCTGCCATATTTATGAGTACGATGAAAAAGGGATTTGTAAAGATATTTTAAAACAGAATGGCGATTACTTTGGAGAAAACACTTCTACAATTCAACCTTACTTTGAAGAAATTTTCCAGACTCCCGAATTTGATGAAGATGAGATAATCGATGAAACTACCCACCGCTGCTTTGCAATCAAATATTTTTCAAATTATATAGACGATGCTGCACAACTTAGACAGGCTGCAGAAACAACTGCAGCAAATGTAATTATTATGAAATATGCTGCTTTATACGAGTTTGAAGATTTTCCATCAGAAAAGTACTCGCTTCCGCTTGAAGATGAAGAGATGCATATCTTGCCTTTTGCCCATTTTCCAGTAAAAGAAGAAATGACTCCTAAAGCCGCTTCATCCTATTTTGAACAAGCTAAAGAAAGCGTCGAAAACGCTTACAATGCGATCTCCGAAAAAGCTGCCGAAATTCAAAAAAATTTATCCTATAGCAATTATGTGAAAAATGAAATGGATACTGCTTTACATCAAGTGTTTGGGCAATATTTTTTAAAAATGACAGGTTACTATCAACACGATGCTGAAAGCGGAGAGTATGGTCGTAAAGATGAAATTGATAAGGTAAGAATTACACTCATCAATGGCATTTTAAACATTGAAAAAGATCTGCATTTAAATTTGCATAAGCTTTCATCATCTCATGGGGGCGCTAAAATTCATTATGTCTATCGTCCTACAAAAGGTTGGATGTGGGATCTGGCAGATTGTGCTAAAGTAAAATCCGGATTTATTTCCCCTCAAGCGCATTTGTTGGCAAAAAAATGGAAAGAGCTTATTCAGGAGATGGGAGGCACAGAAGCCGGAGGGAAAATCTTTCACTATGCGCACAGTATAGGAGGTGCTGAGACCAATGCTGCAAAAAATTTACTTACACCGCAAGAGCTTCGCATGATCCACGTCACTACAATTGGATCGCCAACGATAATTCCGAATGAAGGTTTTGCTAATGTTGTGAATTATGTCAGCAAACGCGATGGCGTCTGTCTGTTTGATCCACTTAACTATATTGGCAAGCAGATTTATCCTGATTCTTATCCCAACACTAATATTGTGTATTTAGGCACATTTTTAGGAGTGCCCTTAATTGAGCATCCACTAGCTAATCATAGCTATGAATCTATCCTTAATGTTCTTGGAGAGCAATTCCAAGAGGAATATAGTCGCAGCACTTCTTCCCAATCGCCAATTTCAGGTTAATTCAAGGTAAGGTAGAAAGCACAAAGTAGAAAAAGGAGCTTGAATGCAGTTATTCAGACGTCATTTTAAGGTGATTGATTCAACTAATACTTGGGCCAAGCAAAATGCGCATCTTTTTCCAAAGGAAGCTGTGACGCTTGTGACAGCCGATGAGCAAACAGCCGGTCGCGGACGTTTTAATAGGAAATGGGAATCTTTAAGTGGACAAAACGTGCTGGCCACTTTTTGCTTTTTTATAGAAAAACATCGCAAAGATATTGGCAATATTCCCCAAGTTATGGCCCTCTCGGCAGCACATATGCTGGAAGAGCTAGGATTACATCCAACACTTAAATGGCCCAATGATGTGCTATTATCGGGTAAGAAAATTGCAGGTATTTTGGCAGAAACCACGTCCCTTTCTGACCAATTGTGTTTCATCTTAGGTATCGGCTTAAATGTTAATATGCCTTTAGAGAGCGCAAAACAAATTGATCGACCCGCCACATCCTTATTAATTGAAAGTCACCATTCTTATGATGTGGAAGATATCTTGGAAAATTTACAAAAGCATTTTACCTCTAATTTGGAAAATTTTTTAGAAGAAGGATTTTATCCTTTCTTGGAAGAATATCGTCGCCGCATTTCCTCTGATTCTAACCAAATAGTGCGCTTTGATGACAGTCGCTCTATTTGGGAAGGCACATTTGATTCTATCAATTTGGACGGATCTTATAATTTAAAACTAAAAAATCGTGAGATAAAAAATTTCCTTGCGGGTGAAATTATGTGGTAAAAGGATGGCTTAAATCAGGCACGACGCTGAGATCGGGGTGGACTTTTGCTCTTAAAACTTGTTGAATATAGGAAAGCGTTGTTCCCACCGAAGAGTAACATGAAGTGCAGGAACCTTGGTAAGTAATGATCAGCTCTTTATCGTTTAGCAGGTTGAGCACCGAGACACCCCCCGCATCCAAAGCAATGTATGGGCGCACATCTTGGTCAAGCACTTGTTCAATGACGGCGATCTTCTTTTTTAAAGTGAGTTCCATCCATCCAGGATATCCCCCGGGAATGACTTCTCCAATATCCGTTGGCACAGGTGCAGTTACATAGGTATCGGCAAAAGGGATGTCAGTGCACTGTTCTGCTGCTAGATCAACAGCCCCCAAAACTAAATTGAGATGTGGATAAGTTTCCTTTGGGAAGGCGGGTGTGTCTGTGCGATCGCGCAAGTGTTTATCTATAAGTTCGGTGCTTATGCGACGAGCTTGATCATAATTTTTCCCGATCACTAATTCACAAGCAGCTTCTGCAGCGCCTATGAGAGCTGATTGTCCATAAACCTGAAATTTGGCATCAACCACACTACCATCATCTTTATCCACCAGCCAATAAAGATGAATGAGATTGCCATCTTCCATACTCCCTTCTTGAGCTTCAGCTAAGCGCAAATCACGCGCTTCGGCCTCTTCACGGGTAAAATGACCGGCGCAGCGAGGATTATCGATTTTAGCCATTAATTTTTTACTGTATCGACTCCAGGGAAAAGGAGACGTTAAATTCGTTAAACCCATAGCTCATTATCCTCTTAATTTTGACGCGGAATAAATTGTGAAATTTTGCGCATGCGCTTGACGCAATCGGCGATAATATCGATAGCGCGATCAATTTCATCTTCGGTAGTTTCCCTTGATAGGGCAAAGCTGAGGGCGCTATTAGCAAGCGTTTCGGGCACGCCACTGGCCATTAAAACTAGACCAATTTGCTGTGAAGATCCCCCACCAATGCTTGCATATATATTTTTGCGGTTGAGAGCGTATAGCAAAGCTTCATTGGCAATTCCTGGAAAAGCCATGGCAAAGCAATGAGGTAATCGTTCTTGCTGTTGAAAGAAAGGAGTGGCCTCAGAAATAGCAGAGATAAGTCCTTTTTCAAATTTATCTTTAAGGCGTGCTACTTCTGTACATATGAGATCGCGACTATCAATGGCTTCCCGGGCAGCTTCGCCCAGGGCAACTAAGCCTGCCATGTTATAACTCCCCCCGCGATGTCCAGCCTGTTCTACGCCTCCTAAAATAAACGGGGAGCATTTTGCATCGGAACGGATATACAATCCACCAGTCCCTTTAGGGGCATGCAGGTGATCGCCATTGAATGTGATGAAGTGGGCCGCCGGTTTTTCCCAATCGATAAACATTTTTCCAAGCACATGTGTGGCATCGAGATGTAAGTGGATGCCCCGTTCATGGCAAAGGCGTGAGATTTCTTCAATGGGATTGATGACGCCGGTAAGAGCATTAGCCCACGAGATGGAAACAAGGGCCGTTCTTGGATTGATTGCTTCAGAGATAGAATGGGCAGTTACGCAGCCATTTTTGTCCGGCGGGGCCATTTTACCAACACAGCTCATTTGCTCAAGGCGCCCTATGCTCATAATTGCTGGAGCTTCATCGATGGTGGAAGTGATAAATTGATTCTTGCCGGTATGTATCGTGACATCGAAGTATGTCGAAAGAATTACCTGATTGATCCCTTCGGCCCCTGAAGAGGTGAAAATAAAGTCATCGCTTTCTCTGGCGCCTAATAAAGCATAAATACCTCTTAAAGCTTCATCGATAGCGGGAAATAATTGTTGTCCCAGGTGGTGGGGAGCAGAAGGCGTGCCCCATCTTTCTGTTAAAAATGGCAACATCTTGGCAATTGCATGCTCTGAAGGTCGCGTAGTAGTATTATTATCTAAATAAATTCCTTGTGCCATATTTCCTGCAGTTATTAATTCGTCCTAATCGATTCTCGAGTAAACACACCTTGATCATAATTATAGATGATTGGAGCGCCGGTAGCAATCTCTAGATTAACGACCTCATCTTTAGATAAGCCCTCCATGTCCATAATGATCGATCGTAAAGAATTGCCGTGCGCAGAAACAAAGACGTTTAATCCTTGGGCTAGTACGGGGATAATTTTTTCTTCAAAGCAAGGTATCGCACGCTTGGCTGTCATGAGCAAGCTCTCTCCATTAGGTGGGGCGATATCAAAACTGCGGCGCCAGATTTTCACTTGTGCATCTCCAAATTTTTGGGCTGTCTCGGCTTTATTAAGACCTTGGAGATCGCCGTACATCCTTTCATTTAGTTCCCAATAACGAATCACAGGAATGATCTGTTGCTTAGTATCCTCACTCTGGATTTGAGACCATTCAGCAAGGCGACCTTCTGCAGAATGAAGGATCACAGGTACTTTTCCCGAGGAGTGCAAGGTCATAGCCAGCATGGCAGTCATTTGCGCGCGTATAAGTGTCGAGGTGACAATGTAATCAATAGGGATATCTTTAATTAATTTTCCTGCAGCGAGAGCTTCCTCGATACCTTGGGTGGAAAGTGGGACATCGACCCAGCCGGTAAATAGATTCAGTTCATTCCATGTAGATTGCCCGTGCCTTAATAAAATTAACTTACTCATCGATTTTTCTCCAAGGATTAACTTTTGTTGAATATTACTGTTATTCTGACATAGTGGGAAATATATTAGATAACATAAAAATAATTAGTAGATAATATTTTGTGATTGTAATTAAGCGCTTTTGCCGTGCATGGTCGAGGATTTATGGTTATTGAATAATTGGGGGTAGGGGTGTGATTTAAAGATTTATGCAGTGAATGGAATTGATGGAGTGGTATGAACGGATTGGATAAATAGATGGACATTTCTTAATGTTATATGGCCTGTTTATTTCGACACGCTTTTATACATTTAGAGGCTAAGAGGAAACGCAGAGTTCCTATGCCGGATTTCAGGTGATTTGAAAAAAAAAGACCCCTCCGTTAAATAGTGTTTTAGATCAACAAAACACTGGAGGGGTAATTATGAGTAATATCATATCTATTGTCTTT
>JACDGH010000126.1 GCA_013815395.1 Parachlamydiaceae bacterium | reverse complement strand
CTCCCGAATTAAGCCAAGCCTACAAATTTGCTGAACAAATGAGTCTTGATCCAATGATCTCAAAAGCTTTAGTGAAACTTAAAGATACGACCGAAACTGCCAGCTTAGCAGGTTTTTCCGTGAGTGACTTCTCGGGTGAATCTACAGCAAAAAAAGAAAAATTTCAAAATAAAATCCAGCATGAAACTTTGGAAATAATGAGTCAAAATATCGATAAAATAATAGCTAAAGAATTAAAAAATGCTACTACTTTACAAGATGAAGTTGAAGCATTATTAAACCCTACAAGAAGGAAAACTGCTCATTTTGATGAGGAAAATTCTGTTAAAACTGATTTTGAAGTTGATAGTGTTCAAAAATTATCTAAAAAATCTTCTAAACTCCTTAAATCAAGAGGATTGCAAGATGTGACGAATAAAAGTGGGATTGCTGAAAGAAAAATTAAGGTTTATGAAAAATTAAACTTGATCATAGATACTTCATTTCCTGATCTTAGTATTGTCAATGGAAACTTAAAAAAACTTAAAGCTATTAGACAGAAAACTCATGATCAAATCCTAAAACAGCCTATTCAGGAATTTAGTGATGATTTAAATACGGTAGAGGTGATTGTAAAGCTATTATTTGCTTCCAATTCAGAAGCTGCCATATCCTTGGAAAAATTGAAAACTTTTGTTTCTAAATTATCTAGTTAAGTGAAATTGTATTGTTTAGCATTTTTTTGATGCCTGTCCAAGATGTGCTGGGAATGTCCGCTCCAATAACTTTCACTACTTCGGAAGCAAGTAAAGCTCCGAAGTGAGAGCATTTTTCTAAATTTAAATTGCATAAATAACCATGCAAAAAACCGCTAGCAAAGAGATCCCCAGCACCTGTGCTATCTTTTGTATTGATGACTTCCAAAGCCGGTTGATATATCTTGTATTTTTTAGTGGCAGCCCAGTTTCCCAATTTGCCCATTTTAATAACAACGACTTCACACATTCCTTGAAGTTCTGTGCAGCCCTGTTCAGGGAATTTTCCTGTTAGGGCAAAAGTTTCATCTTCATTAGCAAAAAGAATATCTACATAGGAATGAATAAGATCTAATAATATAATTTTATGCTGATTGACGATTTCAGTACTTGATAAATCAAAAGATATTTTAGCCCCTGCTTGTTTTGCTAATTCCATGGCTCGAAAAACAAGTTTTTTATAGTCCAGAAGATAGCCTTCAATATGGACAACTTTCACCCCTTTAAACATTTCGGGATTAAGATCTTCGGGCTGAGCTTCGGATCCTGCACCTAGATGTGCACGCATAGTTCGCTCATAATCAGGGGAGATGAGGCAAGCAACCTGCGCCGTAGGCAAATTGCTTGTGGGTAAGAAAGGGGTGATTTTTAATGTTTCCATCTCATGGCGAAAAAGCTTACCGGCTTCATCTTTTCCAATCTTCCCAAACAAAGCGCATGATCGTCCTAGATGAGCTAAACCTTTAATAGTATTAGTGGCACTGCCACCAATCACTTGTATAGGCGCTTCGTCGCTCTCATGAATAAGTTCTATAAATTTGTCATATTCTATCGCTATTGAGCCCCCTTTCAACCCTGGTAAGTTCGCAAGGAAATCATGGCTGACCCCGAATATATAGTCTATAATTGGGGTACCAATACCTAAAATTTCATAAGCAGATTTTATGATCATCTAGGGTAAATTTTCTAATTCATGGAAATCGAAGCGGAATTTAGCTGGGCCGGGTTGATCTAATTTTTCATAACTTAGATCGACTTTTAGTACATGCATATTCGTTTTGACTACGAACCCATCCTCAACCCGCGTAATGCTTTGGATAGAATCGCCGGTGCCAAGAGTATCCGTCAATTTTGGATCGTCCAGCAATGCACGAAATTCTTTTGCGGTTTGGTATACAGGGGGTAGGGCTCCCTGGGCTGAAAGAGTGCAAGCCATCATTGATATAAATATTATGGCATATTTTTTCATAAGAGACTCCTTTGTTTTTTTTATCCTAGCCGATTAATTATTTGCCTGTAAAGGACTTATAAGTCTTTATGTCCTTAAAATTAAAAAATGTTTACAAAGAATAAGACAAGTCCTTAAATAAGGATTATTGAAATAGCAAAAAAGGAGCTGAAAATGAGCACGCTGCAAGATCCTCTCAAAACAGAATCTCAAGAAGAAGACGTTCATAATATGGCAGAAACTGCTGCAGGCGGAAATGAACAAAAGCGTCAAGCTTTAGAGGTTACTGAATCAGCACGCAAAGATTACCAGCTACCAACTTTTGGCGGACAGCTTTTTGTAGGAAAATTTGCTCCAGAAATGCTTTTTCCTTTTCCAAAGCAAAGTGCAGAAGATCGGCGCGTTGGGGACCAAATCATTGACCCTTTTATTTCTTTCCTTGAAAAAAATCTAGATCCGGAAGAGGTCGACGCTTCCCGCACAATTCCTCAGGTTGTTATTGATGAAATGAAACGCACAGGAATTTTTGCGTTAAAAGTTCCTAAAGAGTATGGCGGCTTAGGTCTTTCTCAGATTAATTATTGTCGCTTAGTCATGAAAGTGGCCTCTTATTGTGGTGGCACTGCGGTATTAATTTCGGCCCATCAATCTATTGGCGTGCCACAACCACTAAAAATGTTTGGCACAGAAGAACAGAAGAAAAAGTTTCTGCCGCGTTTTCGTGAAGGCTCGATTTCAGCCTTCGCATTGACAGAACCTGATGTTGGCTCAGACCCTGCTCAAATGGGATGTGTGGCCGAACTTTCGGAAGATGGCTCGCATTATATTCTTAATGGTGAAAAGTTATGGTGCACTAATGGCACCCTTGCCGACATTATTGTGGTCATGGCAAAAACAAAACCGAAGATCGTTAAAGGAAAAGAACGTAAGCAAATCACTGCTTTTATCCTTGAGATGAATACGCCTGGAATTGAAATGCTGCATCGTTGCGAATTCATGGGACTGGGCGGCATCTATAATGGATTTATTAAATTCACCAATGTGAAAATCCCTGCTGAAAACGTCCTTTGGGCGGAGGGCCGCGGACTTGCCTTAGCCTTGTCAACAATTAATACTGGTCGCCTTACACTCCCTGCGGCTTGTACCGGAGCGGCTAAGCAATGCCTTTCTATCGCCCGCCGTTGGGGTAATTCGCGTATCCAGTGGGGGTTGCCAATTGGGTTACATGAATCAAGTCGCGAAAAAATTGCATTTATAGCATCTACCACTTTAGCCATGGAAGCGATCACCTGGCTAACATGTGCTTGGGCAGATCAGAAGAATATTGATATTCGCATTGAAGCGGCTATGGCAAAATTGTTTTGCACAGAAGCTATATGGAAAATTGTAGATATGACCATGCAGTTGCGTGGAGGTCGAGGGTATGAGAAAGGACGTTCCTTGGCAGCGAGGGGAGAGGTGCCTTACCCTGTAGAACGCATAATGCGCGATTGTCGCATCAATATGATCCTAGAGGGATCTTCAGAAATTATGAGGCTCTTTTTAGCACGCGAAGCCATGGATCCTCATTTAAAGCGTACAAGCGAATTAATCAATCCAAAAGCATCCATGGGAGAAAAGATAAAGGCAGCCTTGACACTAACTACTTTTTATAGCAGTTGGTACCTGGAGCAAGCCTTTGCGGGATTAAACGCATCTTCATATGGTGAAATTAAACCATTAGAAGAACACTTTCGTTTTATTGAAAAAAATTCTCATAAGCTTGCTCGCAAAATTTTTGGGGCCATGGCCAAATATCGTGAAAATCTTGAGAGAAGGCAAATGTTGTTGGGGCGTTTGATGGATATCGGCACAGATCTTTTTGCCATGGCAGCCACCTGCTCATACGCAATTTCTCTAAGAGATCATGCTCAAAAGGAAGATGCTTCTGCTATCAATGATAACTCTTCGGTCGAATTAGCTGATTATTTCTGCATCATGGCTCGTCGACGTGTTGAAGATAATTTTTATGCCCTTTCTAACAATGATGATAAACAGGCGAATGTGATAGCCAAGAAAACTTTGGAAAAATCATTTCGTTGGCTTGAAGAAGGGGTTGTCTGGATGGGGCCTAACGAGTAGATTAAAAGGTGGCTGCATAGAATTCCGCTTGAAAGGGTTGAATCGCATAGCAAGAAGCAAACGGGGCTACAAGGACAGCAAGCGCAGTAGAATATAGCAAAAGCCGCTTAGATGTAGTAGTAACAGAAAATTAAGCCTAGAGACGATCGTTTTTGTTTGTTGGTATAAGAGATATTGTTCTTATTTAAAAAGTTAAACATGAATGCTCACGTCGAAAAAGTTGACGAACCAAGCAACGCAATAAAGCTGATTACTTGAAAAATGAAAACCATGATTTTTTTCCCTATTTTGCTTCTTTATCTGAATGTCAGCAGGGAATTCGGATTATAGCTATGAGTATTTCGGACAAGTTTGAAAAGAAATAAATATTTATATTGCATTTTGGCTTTGGGGTATGCATAACACTTTCTTTTCAAATGGAGTTATTATGAACCCTGCGTTAAGTGCGTTACTAATTACATTGGTGCTAGTTGTTTTTGCTTATTTCACAAACGATCTGACGAAGTCAAGGTATTGGCGATTCGTTGTAATGTTTTTTTTCTTTTGGCTTGTCCAGTGGTATTTTTCTCCTCCAGTACATGCTTATGAGTACATCGAACGAAGCCGATTAAAATTTATTCTAGATCTTGCGATATATCCAAAGTAATGCCTATAAAATGTTATTTTTCCAAAGAGGATGAATATTCACCGCGACGTGCGGCTGCATTTAGCTTAGCGCGTAGATACAATGCTTGTTGAGCTGCCACCACGTTAGCATCTTTACCCTGCCAAATATCTAAGGCCGGCTGCTGAATCGCACGGGCAAATGAAAAAGACAGTTCCCAGGGCATTTGACCTTTAAATCTGACATTCATGGCATTCAAACGGGCAGATGCCAACTCGCTGGATTGACCTCCAGATAGAAATGCAATTCCAGGAACTGCTGCAGGGACTGTGCGCAATAGACATTTTACTGTAGCATCAGCCACATCTTCTACAGAATCTTGTTTAGGGCAGCTTAATCCCGGTAACACCATGTTGGGCTTTAATAGAATGCCTTCCAATAAAACTCCTTGCTCATGCAATTTGTTGAAAACAGCGTGCAAGGTTTTTTCAGTTATCTCATAGCATCTTTCTAAACTATGGGCACCATCCATGAGGACTTCAGGTTCAACAATAGGGACAATGCCCGCCTCCTGACACAATGCAGCATATAAAGCTAAGGACTGCGCATTTGCTTCTATGCAGCCCCAACTTGGAATGTTTTCGCCAATAGTGATCACAGCACGCCATTTGGCAAAGCGAGCGCCTAACTTTACATATTCCGCAAGACGTTCGCGCAAACCATCCAAGCCTTCAGTAATTTTTTCTTGAGGATGTCCGGCGAGATCTTTTGCACCCATATCGACTTTAATTCCAGGAATGATTCCTATGCTTGTTAGGACTTTCACAAAAGATGTGCCATCTTTCTTTTTTTGACGGATTGTTTCGTCATATAATATCGCTCCACTAATGCACTCTTCGAGTTTCGGTGTAGTCACAATCATTTCCCGATAAGCGCGACGGGCGTCTTCAGTCTGAGGAATGTTTAATTTAGCAAAGCGCTTATCGCAAGTAGGAGTACTTTCATCCATTGCGAGCAATCCCTTGTTATTAGAAACCAAAGCCCTTGCCGTGTCTATAAGTTGCTGTTTATTCATTCTAACTGCTCCGTTCTAATAAGTATGATATTGTAGGACCATGCGCATACATTCATAAGTCATAAGAATAATCTTGTCAACTTAACTCAATATTAACTCCCTAGCTAGGGCTTGAATGACGACCAAGTTACTCATTTTACAGTCTTTTGATGAGAGCCAACAGAAGAAAGTTTTGCTCTAACTCCTCATCTATGATACAATGTGATCATAGGCGCAATGTCCAAGATTTGGCTGCGATTCCACTTTAAAGATTTTACTTCGTATGGGAAGAATTTATGAGTGAACTGAGTGAACCACAAGTTAATCCTACCCCCCCGCTTAAATGTACATTTTTTCCTTCCGATCGCGCATTGTTGATAAAGGAGCTTGGCAAAGATGTGTTATTGGAAAACCTTCGTCGCATGTTGTTGATTCGAAATTTTGAGATTCGAGCCGAATCAGCTTATCAACAGGGTAAAATTGGTGGCTTTTTTCATGCTTACATTGGACAAGAAGCAATTCAAACAGCTTTAGTTCAAGTTCTTGGGCCAAACCATTGGTTTGCCACCTCCTACCGCTGCCATGCCTTAGCCCTTTTACTTGGTGCCACGCCTAATGAAATCATGGCTGAATTTTACGGGAAGGCTAATGGCAATGCTCTTGGACGTGGTGGGTCTATGCACCTTTATACCGATCGCCTCTTGGGCGGCTTTGGTATCGTTGGAGGTCAAATTCCTATAGCCACAGGGGCGGCCTTCTCCATTAAATATCGCAATATTACCAATGAAGTGTCTGTTTGCTTTCTGGGAGATGGGGCCGTCGCTCAAGGAGCTTTTCACGAATCGCTTAATCTAGCCTCTTTATGGAACTTGCCTTGCATCTACGTTATTGAAAATAATATGTGGGGTATGGGCACCTCAGTTGAAAAGGCTGTATCTGTAGCGCGATTAGCCGAAGATCAAGCCCCCTCATATAATATGAAAGGCTATACTTTTGATGGTATGGACTACTTTAATTGCTATGCAGGCTTTAAACATGTCCTTCAGGAAACGTTAAGAACGCAGCGTCCAGTCCTTATCGAAGTGATTACTGAGCGTTTTCGTGGACATTCCATTTCTGATCCCGGACTTTACCGCACAAAAGAATCTTTGAAAGAATGTATGCAGCGCGACCCTATTCTTTTATTGAGGCAAGTTCTAGTGGCAGAAAATATGATCGATGATGAAGCTTTCAAGCTAATGGAAAAAAAAGAACGCGAGATTAGTGTTGCAGCTATGAAGTTTGCTGAAGAAAGTCCTTGGCCGGACCTTAAGACCCTTGAAAAAGATGTTTTTGCCCCATAAAAGTAGCAGGAATTTAAATTATGGCTGAAATGCAATTAGTTGAAATGCGTGAAGCGCTCCGACAAGCTATTGATGAAGAGATGGCTCGCGATCCTAACGTCTTCGTCATGGGTGAAGAGGTAGGGGAGTATAACGGCGCTTATAAAGTGACAAAAGGGATGCTTGAAAAATGGGGGCCTAGTCGCATTATCGACACTCCTATTGCTGAACTGGGCTTTGCCGGTCTCGGTGTGGGTGCTGCTATGACCGGGCTTCGTCCAATTATCGAATTTATGAGCTTTAATTTCTCATTCGTGGCGGCAGATCAAATTATTTCAAATGCTGCCAAGATGTTTTACATGTCGGGAAATCGTTACTCAGTTCCCATTGTTTTTCGTGGCCCCAACGGCGCGGCTGCTCAAGTTTCAAGTCAACATTCCCATTGCGTTGAAGCTATCTATGCCAACTTCCCA
>JACDGH010000125.1 GCA_013815395.1 Parachlamydiaceae bacterium | reverse complement strand
ATGTCTGTTGGCAAAACATTTAGTAGTTGCGGCTCTCCGACAACAAGGTTCTTACCCAACCTCCAGCAGAGAGTCATATGGCAAAAAAGAAAGCAGCTAAGAAAAATACTACATCAAAAACTATCAAAAAGTTGTCTTCGCGAGATACTACTGAAATACGTGGACTTCTCCTCCTTGCCTTCGCCCTGACAATTGTATTAAGCCTTATCAGCTTTGCAGCCGCAGGCCCGGAGACACGCAATTGGTTAGGTATTGTCGGTTATGGTGTCGGATGGACATTTAATGCTCTCTTTGGTCTGGGCAGTTATTTCATTGGAGTTTATATTGCTTGGATCGGCTGGCGCATGTTATTCCGCAAACCATTAAATCACCTTGCTTTAAAATCTTTGTATGTCACTCTCAGCATCACCTCAATATGCCTATTGCTTAGTCTCTTAGAAGACACTTACCCTACAACAGCTTTAACCGTCAATAATATTTTTTATAAAAGCACCTGGCAGCGCAAAATGCATTACCACCTAGGTGGAGCACCTTTTTACTTTTTTTATAAAGACATGCCAGGATTCAATCTATTGCACATCTTTAATACATTAGGCGTAGCAATTATTTTTTCCAGCACATTGATTGCGGGTATGTTTTTTCTTGCAAAGATTAGTCCCTCCTCCCTTCTGGAAAAAATCTCAAAACTTTTTCATAAAGATTTAAATAATGAAGAAGTTGTCGCACCAATCTCAAAAATCTCTAAGGTCTCCCCTATCCCAAGTTCATTACCCATTTTTTCGCAAATTGAGAAAAAAGAAAAAACTAATGTGCCCTTCCTGGCAAATAAAGAAACTGATAGCGACTTCTTACGCTATGTTAAATTGCGTATCCCCGGAAATTCACAATTACCTTCATCCTTATCCTCTGGCACCACACTCGCCTCTCAAGGTGAAATGTTAGCAATTCACCCTGAAACAAACCTGACCATTCGTCCTTCACTGTCCCGCAAAGAACAAACTGAAAAGCCTATTGAAGATAATGCTTGGAAACCAAAAAAAACAGAAGCAATGGAGTTTCAGCCAACAACCATACCCCCTTCTATCCCCATCTCCAAGCTCACCTCACCAGCCCCTTTAGTAATGAAAGAAAAAGAAGTTGAAAAAGAGCCTTCTACGAAAAAACGTCGAGAAGAAGCCTTAAAAGCACAGAGTGTATATAATGGCGATTTCACCTCATTCAAGCTTCCCCCATTATCTCTTTTAACTACCCCAAAAAAAGCCGACCACACTTCCTTAAAAAAGGATTTAAGGCGCAAAGCAGAAGTTCTAGAAGAAACGTTGCTAAGCTTTGGCATCGAAGCAAAAGTTGGTCAAATCAATTGTGGACCCACCATCACATCATTCGAAGTCCATCCTGCCATTGGCGTAAAAGTTCAAAAAATTAAAACATTGGAAAATGATATTGCCTTAAATATGGAAGCCAAATCCATACGTATCATTGCCCCAATCCCTGGAAAAGCTGCCGTAGGAATTGAAGTGCCCAACGCCCAACCTGAAGAAGTGGGTTTTAAAGATATGCTTTCCACCTATCAGCAAGAGGGACGTAAATTCAATATCCCTATTCTTTTAGGCAAAGCCGTGAACGGCGATTTCGTGATGAGCGATCTTTCCAAAATGCCTCATTGCATTATTGCCGGGGCCACTGGATCAGGGAAATCCGTGTGCATTAACACTATTGTCATGTCCATAGTCATGAACGCACGCCCTGATGAAATTAAATTACTCATGGTCGACCCTAAAAAAGTAGAACTTACATCCTACACGCGCCTACCCCACATGTTAGCACCTGTTATCACCGAGCCTCAAGGGGCTTATTCAGCCATGCTCTGGCTTGTCAAAGAAATGGAACGGCGCTACGAACTCTTAAAACAAATTGGCGTGCGAAATATAGAGGCTTTTAATTTAAGGACTATTGATAAAAATTTCGAAGAGTCTTTAAATATTGAAATACCTGCAAAACTACCCTACATCGTTGGCATCGTTGATGAACTTGCCGACCTTATGATGGTTTCCAGCAATGATATAGAAACCCCTATTGCACGTATTGCCCAAATGGCCCGCGCAGTTGGCATCCATCTCATTTTGGCAACTCAACGCCCTTCCCGCGAAGTGATCACTGGACTCATTAAAGCAAACTTCCCCACACGCATTTCATTTAAAGTCTCCAGCCGCGTGAATAGTCAAATTGTACTAGATGACACTGGCGCTGAAACACTTCTTGGCAATGGGGATATGCTTTTCTTGCCCCCTGGAGCTTCTCACTTAGTGCGCGCACAAGGAGCTTTTATTAGAGATGATGACATTAATGGAGTCGTCAAATTTATTAATGAACAAGCTCCGCCCAACTATGTTATTGAATCTTTTGATAGATATGGCCAGCTAGATACTTCTTCAGCTGACCAAATAGATACTTCAGGTGACACGTTATACCCGCAAGCTCTTGATACAGTCATTAGTACAGGCAATGCCTCCACAACATTTTTACAACGCAAACTTAAAATCGGATATGCCCGTGCTGCTAGTCTCATTGATATGTTGGAGCAAAAAGGGATAGTGGGCCCTGCTGATGGAAGTAAACCTAGAAAAATTCTAGTAGCTAAACACGGCAAAGAAGCCGATGAGCCAAACCTCTTTGAAATTTAATTTTTAAGGCTCTTTATTTTTTTTGTTTTTTTTGCTTTGCCATCTTTAAATTGAATGAGGCCATGCGCATTGATGATGTTTTCCATGAAATTGGAATTAAGTTGCTGGAAATTTTCGATTTTGTCGTTTACAGCTGCCTGTATGGCTGAAATTTTTTCTTCGGCTAAAGAATCGGCCTGATGAAATGCATTGTCCAATTCCACTAAAGCAGACAACAATTCCTGCTGCTGTGCTTGCAATGGGGAGATTTCTTCTTCTGCAATGACTTGAAGGGAAAGTTCATTCAATTTTTGCGCATTCTCGATTAACAGGTCCAAAACGGCATTCATTTCATTTAAAATTACATCTTTCTTTTCAGCCACAACCAACCGCCTCATGTAAAATTTTAAATAATGCACTGACCGCAAGATCGCGCCTGTCAAAAAATGGATTATTAATTATTAGTTGATTCCGGTCAATAGCTTTATGCACCTTGCGTTTATATGGAAATAGAGATATAAGGGTGAGCCAAACGATCACTAAAGAATCAAACTCCATCTAAAATAACTGGACTCATATATGAAAGGATTTTGTCCTTTAGCCTCCGGCTCTAAAGGTAACTGCATCTACTTCGGCTCTGGTCAAACAAAAATTCTTATCGATGCCGGACTTAGCGCAAAAGCCATCATAAATAAGTTACAACAAATTAATGTCGATATTTCCGATATCGATGCCATCCTAATTACTCACGAACATACCGATCATATTCAGGGCCTGAAAGTTCTGGCCTATCGGATGGGTATCCCAGTATTTGCTAATACTGAAACAGCTAAAGGAATCACTGAATACTTTCATGAATGCCCCAAATTCAAGATATTTTCCACGGGGGAAACTTTTGAATTTGGCGACTTAGAAATCCACCCTTTCAGCATTCAGCATGACACATTGGATCCGGTGGCTTTCACAATTCGTGTAAATAGCTTAAAATTGGGATTTTGTACAGATTTAGGCTTTGTCACATCGCTTGTAACTAACAAGCTACGCGATTGCGATTACCTCTATGTTGAAGCAAATCATCAACCCTCAATGGTTCACGCTTCGGCGCGCCCTATGGTTTATAAGCAACGTGTTTTAGGAAGAAATGGGCACCTCTCAAATGAGGCATGTGGAAAATTATTGGCAGATGTAGCTCATAGTCAACTTAAACACGTGCACCTTGCCCACCTTTCAGGCGAATGCAATTCCCCAGAAGTGGCCATAAAAGTGGTTAAAGAAATCCTACAAGCCCATGGCCTTCAGCTAGATATCTGTGTGGCACCACAAGACATGCTGAGTAGAGCCATCACTTTTTAAAGGGTTATGAAGACCTGAGTAATCCAGGGCGTCAAAAATTCCAGAAAATCATTTAGTCAAATAGTCTCTAATAGAATCCGCAATTTAGCCTATGTATTCCATACCTTCACCCCATCTTTTTCCATTGTTTAACATGAAAAAAAAAGATGTGGGTAAAGGTATGGGCGCAAGAGTGTTAATTACAGGGGTTATTTTAAAAGATTAGAAAGTGCTTCGTATTTTGAATTTTCTTTTGAAACCGCATGCTCTAATACACCTAAGGTGTCATTGACACTACTAATAACGCTCATTATCTTAAGTATACCAGCTCTGGTTGATTTCGTTACTTTTAAATGTTCTAAAATGTCAGTTTTAAGTGATTCCAAGGGATCTAGTTTTTTTAATTCTTCCTCAATAATAGCCTGCATTTCACGGTATTTCTTTAGAACTTCATCTGAAATCCCATTTTTTTCTATAGCGCTATTTAGTTGATTTTTTTTCTCTAGAAGTGGCCCAAATTCTGCTATTAAGCTTTCAACCTTCTCTAATTGTGAAAAGCAATGACGAATTTGAGCATCAGTGCGTTCTAAATTTAAGAGTAATTTTTCTTGATTTTCATGTGCTGCAGATTTCAAATTATTGACTTCAATATTCGCTTGTTTCACAGTTAATTCTTCTACGGCAACTTTCCCTTCTTGAATAGGTGGAATGGATGTGTCTTGTACAACAGGTGAGGTAAAAACAAGTGAATTGCTTCCAGGTATAATAGAGGATGATGACATATAAAAATCTCCATAATTTAATTAATTTAAGAGCGCTAAATTCTGTGTAATTCTTTTTTAGTAACACATGCTCCCAATGCAAATTTTAAGCTAATATAGGTTTTAAACAGTGAATAAAAATGATATCATTGAAACCACACAAGAAAAAATTCCTTTAATCTTATCCAAAAAGCCTTTGCGCTTGGGAAGATTAGCAGGACCCTCAAGGGCGCTAAATTCTTGCAGTAGCTTCTTTTGTCCCTCATTTAATTTTGAAGGCGTCTCCACAAAAATCTTAACTAGCAAATCACCCTTACCTTGACCATGAACATTAGGAAATCCCTCGCCAGACACACGAAAAATTTTGCCATTTTGCGTGCCTTCAGGAATAGTAATCCGACATGTGTGATTTAATAGAGATGGCACTTCCTTTTTGCATCCTAGGGCAGCTTCAGCAAAGCTGATTGGCAAATCTAAAAGAATATCATCGCCCTCGCGCTCGAAAAGATCATGGGGTTCCACCTGAACAAATACATATAGATCACCTGCAGGACCTCCGCCTGGTCCAGCATCGCCATAACCATTCATTTTCAAGCGCATACCGCTGTCAATTCCTGCTGGAATATGTACTTTAACATGTTGTTTTTCTTTAATGACACCCTCTGCATGGCACTCTTTGCACGGATCAGAAATAGTTTGTCCTTCCCCATGACATTGTGAACAAGCCATGGACATAGAAAAAAAGCCACGTTGCTCAATCACCTGGCCTGTCCCATTACAACGCGTGCATTTTTTTATGCCTTGCGCTGAAGCAGCACCACGTCCCTTACAAGCAGAACAAGTTACATTATTACTGATCACCAGCTCCTTATCAACACCTCTTGCAGCCTCTTCAAAACTGAGGCTCATATTCACTCGCTTGCTAGCGCCTTGTTGACGATGCCCGCGTGAGCCTTGACCGCCACCGCCGAAAAAGCTTTCGAAAATGGAATCACCACCCATACCGCCAAAAGCACCCATAAAAGTGCGCAAGGCCTCATCCATCGAACTAAAGCCGCCAGGCGCACCGCCAGACATTGCATGACCTTGAAGACCGTCTTTGCCATGGCGGTCGTAAATTTTACGCTTTTTCTCATCACTTAGAACTTCATAGGCTTCGGAAATTTCTTTAAAGCGTTTCTCTGATTCAGAATTACCAGGATTTTTATCGGGATGAAATTTTATAGCTTTCTGCCTATAGGCTTTTTTAATTTCCTCAGGAGTAGCAGTACGAGGAATTTCTAACATTTCATAATAATCAGCCATAGCAACCATCGCATTGTTAAGAAATTTTTATATAAATTTAACCAAGAAGAACTTAGGATATCAAGAAACCGAATATGTTTCAACCTTGAATTAAAGTCAGCGACTCGGTGAAAGAGAATGAGCTTGAATCTAGATGACAAAAACTAAAAAGCGGAAGTCGGAAGTGGATGATCAGGAGCCAGAAGGAAAAACTTTTTGCATTTATAAAGCGCGCGCGTTTTATAAAATTAACGCGCAAAAGTGTTTACTTCTGACTTCAAATTCTAGCTTCTGACTTCTGGCTCTTAGCGCTGTCTTTTGTATTTTAGAGCAGCTTTCGATTTAGCGCGTTTTTTTACAGAAGGCTTGGAGTGGAAGCGATGAGCTTTTACGGACTTCATAACGCCTTCTTTATCTAAACGCTTTTTCAAGGCTCGCAGAGCTTTGTCAATTGAATCGCCGATTCGAACTTTTACAACTGTCATTTAACTCAAATCCTGATTTTAGGGTTTATAAAGTTTACTTATGGCACCGCATACATGTAATATGAGCGGTTTCTTCACAATATTTATGCCACATGATAGAGATATCGTACTAACTATCGGCATATAAATCAAGAACGCATTTTTTCTTTTTCGATTTCGGCTTGAGTTTTTCGTAAATATAATAAATCAAGGTGGCCATTTAGGGAGAATTCTTGTCTTTCAATTTTTTGTCTAGCCCTTCTAGCCATATCCATCGGTGACGGAAAACTTTCTTCCCATCGCCATTGTGAAGAGGCTAATTCCTTCTCTAATTTTGGCCGCAGTTGAGTTGCATTTGGCGTAACTAGCACCGGCACGTTAAGCAGCATTTCTGCTGCTTCATTTATCGAATAGATTTGGGGACCTGAAAGTTCAGTAACCACTCCTTGTCCAAAATATCCAGTCTGCAAATAAACACCTCCGACTTTAGCATCGATGATAGCAGCATAAGCTCCTGCTTGGAGTGGAACAAAGGCATCTAATGAACATACACCAACAAGAGGCAGGCCACAGGCAAAGGTCAATGTTTTAGCCACTGTTGCCCCGACACGCATCCCCGTATATGACCCCGGTCCGATCCCCACCCCCACAAACTCCATTTGATTGATGGAAAAACCAGTAAAGGCTAGTCCTCGATGAATTTCAGGAAGAAGACTTTGGGCATTTTGCATTCCAAAAGGCAATTGGACATGATACAGTAGTTGCAAACCTTCTAAGATAGCAACAAAACCGCGCTCTGTAGAAGTATCTAAAATTAATATAGGCATGTGGTCAACTCAATTGGCTAGGCTTTAATATTTGTATGACATTTAACTAACCTTATTCAAAAAAGGCAAAAACAAAAGTATTATAGCGCCCCTTTGGTGCTGACAGGGTATATTGGTATATCAGAAAATAGATAACCTGTCTTTGGCGAGCCTCTGGAGTGCGTCGGCTCTGCCGCGCCCTTCAATTCAGGAAATCATTTTTGGCGCCCTGGTATCTATAAG
>JACDGH010000124.1 GCA_013815395.1 Parachlamydiaceae bacterium | reverse complement strand
GGATATGGAAGAGTATCGCGACTTGCATCTAACTGTTGAATTATTCCAAAGAGTGCTTGACAAGACGGAATTCTTTGATTTTTCTGCCGGAATTGTTCTGCAAAGCTATTTGCCTGATGCCTTCTTAATGCAAAAAGAGTTAACTATTTGGGCTATGCAACGGGTAGCACGTGGCGGAGCCCCTATTAAAATTCGAATCGTCAAAGGGGCCAATCTTGCCATGGAAAAGGTGGAAGCCTCATTGCGGGGCTGGCCTCAAGCACCTTACATAACAAAAGTTGACACCGATGCCAATTTCAAAAGAATGGTTGCTTATGGCTGCCGGACAGAACATGCCAAAGCCGTGCATTTAGGCATTGGCAGCCATAATTTATTCGACATAGCTTATGCGTTGCTATTCCGAGTTGAAAATAATATTGAGCCCTATGTGGGCTTTGAAATGCTCGAGGGAATGGCCGATCATTTGCGACGTGTGGTGCAAGCTGTGGCTGGAGACATGCTGTTATATTGTCCGGCGGCAACCCGAGAAGAATTCCAAAATGCGATCGCCTATCTGGTACGACGTTTAGATGAAAACACCGCCCCCGAAAACTTCTTACGTTATACCTTTAGCATGGTGCCTGGCACCCCAGAATGGGAAACACAGGCTGCTCAATTTTCGCAAGCGTGCTTCGCAGCTGAAACCACTAGCTCCGAGCCCAGACGGGGCCAAAATCGCTTTGAAGAGCCGGTTTGTAAAAGTGAGGCTGCTTTCTTTGAAAACGAACCGGATACGGATTGGTCATTGCCGCAAAATAGAAAATGGGGAGAATTTTTATTGCAAGAAATGCAAAAAAAACATTTCAATAATATCCCATTGGTCATGGGCGAAAAAGCTATTTCTACAGAAGTCAGTCTGAGTGCTGGTCAAGATCCATCATTTCCCGGCAAAGTCTTTTATCAATATGCTATTGCTAACGAATCACACATTGATCTTGTCTTAGAAACAGCCCTTCAAGGCCTGAAAGCATGGGAAGAAAAGCCTTTAAGCGGACGACTAAATCTAATAAAAGAAGTTGCACATCAACTGCGTTGCCATCGGGCTGATTTAATTGGCGTCATGGTTGCGGATACTGGTAAAACGATTTATGAAGCCGATATTGAAATCTCGGAGGCAATCGACTTCGCTGAATATTACCGCCGCAATGCTGCAGAAATTCAATCCCTCGAGGGTATCCATTTTTCTGCTAAAGGTCCTGTGCTGGTAGCACCTCCCTGGAACTTTCCTTGCTCAATTCCCACTGGAGGGATCATTGCAGCCCTGGCTGCTGGAAACAGCGTGATCTTTAAACCTGCTCCGGAAGCCGTTTTGGTCGGTTGGGTTTTAGTAAATATATTGTGGAAGGCTGGTATAAGCAAGCAGGTGCTGCAATTTTTCAATTGTGAAGACAACCCCATTGGCAGCAAACTGATCAAAGATCACAGATTAGCAGCCGTCATTTTAACAGGAGCTACTGATACTGCCAAATTCCTTATGAAATTGCGGCCAGGTCTTGATTTAATTGCCGAAACAGGAGGGAAAAATGCCATGATTATTACATGCATGGCCGACCGAGATCTGGCGATCAAAGATTTAGTGCAATCGGCCTTTGGACATGCCGGTCAAAAATGCAGCGCCTGCAGTTTAGCTATCTTGGAAGCTGAAGTGTATGATGATCCTTTTTTCCGATTAAAATTGCGGGACGCAGTCGCCAGCCTTAAAGTAGGCTCGCCATGGAATCTGGCCACACGCTTAAATCCACTTATACACCCCCCAAATCCTTCACTGATGCGGGGTTTGACGTTATTAGAAGAGGGTGAAGAATGGTTGCTTAAGCCCAAATGCGACCCTACAAATCCCAATTTGTGGTCCCCAGGCATCAAAATCGGGGTACAACCTTATAGCTTTATCCATCAAACTGAATTGTTTGGTCCTTTACTTGGCATAATGCGCGCAGACACCTTGCTACATGCAATCACATTGGCCAATGCAACCTCATTTGGCTTGACCTCAGGTATCCACACGCTGGATGAACGGGAAAAGCTGTATTGGATGCAGCATATTCAAGCGGGAAATTGTTACATCAACCGCGGCATCACAGGTGCGGTTGTCCAACGTCAACCTTTTGGGGGAATTAAAGAAAGCAGTTTTGGTCCAGGGGCTAAAGCCGGCGGCCCAAATTACCTCCTGCATCTAATGCATGCCGAACAAAAATCACTTCCAAGCGAGAAAGGGCCTTTAAATGCTGTAATCCAAGCGCTCAGTTTGGCCGTCGAAAAATATGGATTAAGGGAAGATTTGCTTCAATTGTGGCAGGCAAGCCTCGGCAGCTATGCTTTTTTCTGGGAACATTATTATTCCAAACAACATGATCTAAGTAAAGTGCTGGGTCAAGATAATATCTTAAAATATGTAACGCAATCTCAAACTTTACGGATGCAAGATGATGATGCTGATCTGGACATTTTGCGCAGCATCGCGGCGTCCTTGACTTGCGGAACAACGTTTGAAGTCAGTCTTTCAGGCGAACAAGAATCGCGGTTGCTGGGGACTGTCTTGCAAGGTGAATGCTGTCGAAAAGCTAAAAATTTGGCTATCACCATTGAAACAGAAGACGATCTAATCGATCGCATTACAACGGGAAAGATCGAACGTCTGCGTTTACTTTCTCAACCAAGCCCGATTTTACAAAATGTGTTGGCCGATACGGCATGTCATGCTATCATAGCTCCTGTTCTGGCAAACGGACGTATCGAATTATTAAATTTTCTGCGTGAAATCAGCCTAAGTAGCGACTACCATCGTTATGGGAACTTAGGATTGCGCGAGGTGGATTGAATAAAAAGAGCAAGAACGATGAACCAGGGATTCAGTTCTTCTTTCTTGCTCTTTTTATTCGTGCTATGGACACCAGAGGTTTACATTTTAAAAATTTACACATAAAGTTAAAAGTATTCTATGCATCTTATCAATCAACTGAATGAAGAACAGCGCATGGCTGTTGAAACCCTTAATGGTCCACTTTTAGTATTGGCCGGCGCCGGATCAGGAAAAACGCGCGTGGTAACTTATCGCATTGTCAATCTCCTAGAACATGGGATTCATCCTTCAAGTATTTTAGGACTAACCTTCACCAATAAAGCTGCTGCAGAAATGAAAGAAAGGGTGCGACATCTGACCCAACATCATGTTTTAATTTGTACTTTTCATAGTCTTGGCGTGCGCATACTGCGCGAAATCATCCATGTGCTTGGCTATAAACGCGATTTTACAATTTATGATGAACAAGACACCGAAAAATTGATGAAGTTGTGTCTCGAAGATATGAATATCAAGACGCAAAAACAGGATGCCAAATTATATTTAAATTTAATTTCTAAAGCCAAAAATGCCCTCCAAGCCCCTGAAAATATAGATAGCAAGTTGCTTGATCTTGAAGAAAAGCTATTTCCCGATGTCTATGCGCACTATCAAACGAAATTAAAGGAATATCAAGCTGTTGATTTCGATGACCTTCTATACCTCCCTGCACATATTTTTAAAACTTACCCTGATATCCTAGCACATTATCAAGAACGCTGGTCTCATCTCTTAATTGATGAATATCAAGATACTAATGAAGCCCAATATGCCATCGTAAGTCATTTGGTAAGCAAACATGGAAATTTATGTGTGGTTGGAGATCCCGATCAATCCATTTATTCATGGCGTGGAGCCAATATTAAAAATATTCTCAATTTCGAAAAAGACTACCCAGGCGCTAAAGTTGCACGCTTAGAACAAAATTACCGCAGCCGCACTAATATCTTAAATGGCGCCAATGCTTTAATCACTCAAAATTCCGGCCGCTTTGAGAAGAATTTGTGGAGCGACCGCGGACCAGGCGAAAGGATCAAGCATTATACCGCCGATACAGATCGAGGTGAGGCTGGATTTGTCGCCGAGGCCGTTCAATACCACCATGAGCACCATGATGCTCCTCTCAGTCAAATGGCTGTCTTTTACCGCACCAATGCGCAATCGCGCTCCTTGGAAGATCGATTATTAGCACATCAAATTCCATATATTATTGTGGGTGGCATTTCATTTTATCAAAGGCGCGAAATCAAAGATATTTTAGCTTTTTTGCGCATGGTGCATTCAGGCTCTGATTTCGTCTCTTTTGCACGCACAATTAATTTGCCTAAACGCGGGATCGGAGAATCGACACTTGTCAAAATCCGCTTAGCTGCCACAAAAGAAAATCGTTCAATTTTTAGCTATTGCGAAGAATTGGTCTATGGCCAGGCATTGCAATATCCCATCAAACTGACTGCAAAGCAGCGCGAGGGCCTAAAATCCTATGTAGACATCCTCAGAGAACTGAAGCAAATCCATTTATCAAACTCGTTACACGATCTTGTCACTGGTGCCATTCAATGCACGGGTTATCTCTCTTACATCAAAGAAGATATCGAAACGCATGATGATAGAAAGGAAAACCTCAATTCGCTTTTAGCAAAAGCGGTAGAATGGGAATTAGCTACAGAAGAACCTACGTTATCCGGATTTCTAGAGGAATTGTCCTTAAAATCCAGCTTGGATGAGGCCGACACTTCCAAAGAAAAAGTCCATTTGATGACTATCCATAATAGTAAGGGGCTCGAATTCTCAATCGTCTTTTTAGTTGGTCTGGAAGAGGATTTATTTCCGCATGCCAATTCTCGTGATTCACATGCAGCTCTTGAAGAAGAGCGGCGCTTATGTTATGTGGGCATGACGCGGGCTAAAGATTGTCTGTATCTTTGCGATGTGCGCCAACGTTTCCTGTGGGGCACTACCCGCTCACAGAGGCCAAGTCGTTTTTTGCGTGAAGTGCCTCACGAATACATAGAGAAAATACGCTCATCTATTCCTTCAAGAACAGCAATAAAATCACAAGCTTATGCCCATCGTAAGGTTGATATTGAAAGCGAATTAAGCGAAGTAAATGAAGTTCAATTCATCGATGATATGGACCAAACCCTACCAGAATATGATGAATTTAAAGTTGACGATGCTGTCTTCCATAAAGATTTTGGTCTAGGGATCATCCGTAAATCCTATACGGGTTCCATTGGACTGATATATAAAGTATACTTTGCCAAAGACAATAGCGAACGCAGTCTCGTGGCCAAATTCGCCCATCTGAAGAAAGTATAATTATTAATCTTTAGCTATGCGGAAGCCGGTGAAGGCATCGGTGTGATCCGGGGGTAATCCCAATCGCTCTGCCACTCTCACACCTTCGACAAGGCTATCATAACAACCGCCTTTGACCACTTTTTTAGAACCGGTGGCTGGACCACTTGGATCTGTATCCGACATGTTTAAATAATCATCCATAAACCAATCCGCCACCCACTCCCATACATTTCCACTCATGTCAAATGCCCCATACGGGCTTTTTGCCAACTGCACTTTTTGCTGGGTACTGCTCTGAGCACTAAGTGGTAAATAATTTATCCCATCGTAAAAACCAACAGGTTTTGTTAAAACTTGAAAATGTTTAACCGGCTGCTCTCCCTCCTTGTAATTAGCCCATGTTCTATCAATAGAATCATTAGAGAAACCAAAAAGGAATTTTCTAAGCGGCTGGCCAAGTTTCACAGGTACATTCGCAGCAGCTTTCTCCCACTCAGCTTCTGTGGGCAGGCGGCCTTTGTTATCGAGGCAATAAGCAGCAGCACCGTACCAAGAGACGTTGACGACTGGATAATCATCTTTTCCAACCATCGGTATATACACTCTACCATTGTTAGACCGCAATTGGGTCGAAATTTGACTATACACATCCGATTCAAAAGTCTTAAAAAGAAGTCGTCCCAAAGAATCTATCACCTGCCCGCGACGATCCCCTTCGGCAATGTAACTCACTTTATTTTCTTGAGAAGCTTTTGTTAACCATAAAGCATATTGCTCATTAGTGATTTCATAGACACCAATTGAAAAAACCCTAATCGTAACAACTTTAGCTCCTCGTTCATTAACTTCATCCTCGGGGTTATAAGCGCCTAAAATTGCTCTTCCCGCTGGCACTAAGGCAACCTCCAATACATCACTTGCTTGCACTGCATCTATGACTTGCGCTGCATCTATGCCAGGCTTGCGCGCGTTAATAGGAACAGCAATATTTTCAACTTTAAAAGCTAAATTAATTTCTTCAATTTTAAAAGGTTTTAGATTGATTTCAATAGGTTCGGGGGTCGAATACTTCAATACTTGAGATGTATTTCCTTGCAATGGGGCCACCACAATGCGGTATCTCCCTTCTGGCAAAATAATGGTGGTTGTATTTCCTAGAATATTTTTTTGCAACACCTGCCTTCTAGTCCCATAATCCTGAATCGTCACTTGGGCGCGATCGATATTGCTATTGATCAAAAGTTTACCTTTAAATTGAAAGTTGACATTTATTTCTTTATTTTCCATTTCTGTAAGGATAATACGTATTTCCTCAGGCGGCGTAAAAAAATCAGGTTCGTCTGTTGCAAAGGATAGTATATATGTTCCTGCAGGAATACCTTGAAAGGTATATTCCTTGCCTGATCCTTTCCACACCTCGCTTCCTTTTTGCGACTTTAAAAGAAATATGGCATTCGAAGCATTTGAAATTACATGTAAACTCGTGCCTTGAATCAATACCGGTGTTAATTTAATGACTTTCAAGGGAACTATTTCTAAATATTCCATGGGTAATGGAGGATATTGAGCGGGTAAAAGATAATTGATCTCATACCTGCCTGTAGGTAAAACTGGACTAGTCCAAAAGACTTGACCTCCCTTAGCTTTTAGTTTCACATTTAAAGGGGGGGCTTTTGGATCGGGTGACACAATTTTTAATTCCAAAGTTTCTCCTTCAGGAAAAGGCGCCTGCAAAGACACACTGCCAGTCAAACGCTCATACGAAATATCCACTCTCGTCGTACTGGCTGCATACAGCGTAAAGAGCCCTCCTGGACTAAACATGACACTATAGCCGTCAATTTTTTCAGGAATGATACTATATTTATTTCCATCTGGGACTTGGAAGTTGACTACTGAGCCTCTACCTTCATATACCACTCGATTATTGCGCAATAATGTCCAATGCGCTTCGGGTAAATTGGAGTTAACAGTTAGTTGCGCATTAATTTGATTAATAATTACATTAGATCCGCCATAACGGTTGGGATAAGGTGTGACAACGGAAAAAGCCACCTCTTGGGCTAATTCTACCTGCGGCAAGCTTTTAATATAATTACCTGTAATGGGCCCAGCAATTTGACTAGCGGAAAGCTCAAGGGAAACAGGTTCTGGCGCGTTATATCCGGCGATTGGCTCGAAAATAATTTTATAATTCCCAGGGGCCAAGGAATGTGTGATTAATTTTCCTGTGGTCGATTTAGCTCGTACATCCCCCTTGCGATCGCGTAATGTGATCATGGGTAAAATTGTAGAGCCATCTTTAGCTTTAACAGGGGCGGCTGTAGCTTTCAAGGTGGCGTAGCGCGGATGGATACTTTGGTCGATTTTGACT
>JACDGH010000123.1 GCA_013815395.1 Parachlamydiaceae bacterium | reverse complement strand
CTTCCTCCCAACAGCAAAAAGATGAATTTGCAAAAATTCAAGTGGATGATCCTGAAATCAAGGCTCTTGCTGCACAATTAGGAGTATCTCCTGGTGAGTTACAAGCAAAATTGAGGGGCACAGAGTCAGTCTATTTTAGACAGCTGATCAAAGATTTGCCTGAAGAACAGCAAAATAAACTTACTTTTGCTCACATGAATCCTGATAGTGCAAATTCATTAAGCCCAGAACTTAAAAAACTATTGGGGGAAATTAATAAAGCAATTACTGACTCAATAACTTCAGACACCTCAGGTTTATTAGGTTTTAAATTTAGTGAAGATTGGGCTGGCGTAAAACCAGATAATTCCGAGTTTACAGATAAGACAACAGCTGAATTCGATTCAGCATTTGAAGGTGCACTCTCAGGTATGGTCGATGGAAAACAAATTACTTCAGAGCAAGCTCTTAACTTACGGACCATGCATTACATGCCTGGTTCTTTTAGTAATAATCCTGCTTTACAGTCACTTTTTTCAAAAGTCGAGAAAAGTGTGGTTTCGGACTTACAGGCTAAGTATGGATCGGGTGTCGATTGGGCTCCAAAAGCAGACTCTAACTACTTAAAACAAGTGGCTAATGGATTTTTCAGTCAAAATTTCCAAGAGCAACTAAAGAATTATAAGCCGCCACTCTCCACTGATCAGCAACAAGAAATTATGAATCTTTATGCAGATCCGAAACTTACCCCTTCATCGGGTGAAATCGGCAATATAGCAAAATCCATAACATCTATAGGCATGGCCGCTACTATACAGAAATTTGGTCTGGACGGAACATGGCAGCCAGTGGTTGGACCGATCATTAATCCAAATCTCGATCCTGTAGCATTTAAAATGGCTACTGATGCATTAGACACAGGGAATAAACTATTAGATAAATTTAAAACAATGGTCGATGGCATGCCAGCTGGACCTTTAAAATCCGCTTACATTGACTATTTGAAAGTCATTGGCGAAACTTTAGGTAAATTACAAGAGTTTCTCTATTCCTTAAACTCCGCTGATTCGGAAAGGTCAAAAAAATTAAGTAAAGCAAATATGGAAACTACTATTGCTGATATTAAGAGGGCCCAAGCCCAAGCTGATGAAGCTAAAGCAAAACAAGCAGATACTAAAACACTTAACTTAGGCCCTTTAAGTGATATTAGTAATTGGATCTCACAGATTGTGAGCTTAGCAGTTGCCTTTTGCATGGGACCCGTATTTTTTGCCGTGGCTCTCTTTTATTTTATTGATAAAGCCGTAGCTGAAGCAAATGGCAAACCTTCCATAACTCAGAATTTGTTTGCTGAGCTCAATACAGCCGTAGGTCCGGGAGGAGCTTCCGCCATCTCAGGATTATTAGCAGTGGTACTTAGCGGCGGTAATCCTATGATGGGCTTAAGCTTGATGGGAGATGCTAAGACCATCCAGAATTTCGTGGAGGCTTGTGGAGGAGATAAAATGGCGCAAGAGATCACAGCAGCCGTATTTAATGGAGTTTCTCAAATCGTCGTGATGGTGGCATTAACATTGGCAACTGGAGGAGCTGCTGCCCCTTCAGTTTTAGCCCAGGTAACAGCGACTATTGGAAAAGCTCTAAGTGCAACAACTAAAGCTATTGAAAGTGCAACTAAAATTCTCAATACCACCCTCAATATCGTTAACATAACTTTTACTGTTGCTATGGGGGCTTTAACAGCTACTCAACAAGGATTGCAGTGCAATTGGGAATTTGTTCAGGCTGAAGTAGTTAAAATTCTTTCGAAATCAGAAGCGGCTTCAGAACAAGTCAAGGTATTGATCAGTACTCTAAAAAAATTAATTGATAAATTACTGGCAACCATGGATGGTACTTCAGAAGATATTTTAATGATCTCTAAAACTCAAGGGAAAAAGTATACCGATGCGAGCGCTATAACCGCAGAGCTGCAAGGATAATAGTGAACTATTAAAGGAGAATTCTTAATGGCTAGCAACATCGAATCTAATAAAATTGATAAAAAAAACTTTGATATTAGAGAAGCAATTAAGAACACAGCTTCAAAGATGGGTAAGGATGTGCCTGTAGAAGAAAAAAAAGAACATGCGAAGGTGCTAATAAAAATTTTCGAAAAGAAGATGACACCTATGCAAGCAATGAACATCTCGGAAGAAGAAATTAGCGTTATTTATAGCTACGCTTATCAATTGTTTAATACCGGTAAATATGCTGAAGCATGTGAGTTATTTAAAATGCTCTATGTTTTAAATCCGGGTCAAGAGGGTTTTGCCACGTCTTTAGGGGCCTGTTATCATAAAATGGAAGATTATGAAACAGCCTCACTCATGTACTTGATAGATGCGCAATTAAACCCTTTCGATCCCGTCTCTGCTTTTTATTGCTACGATTGTTTTATGCACATGAATAACCCTGAAGGGGCATATATCATGTTAGATGTGGTAGTCAAAAGAGCGGATGGACAACCGCAGTTTGAAAAAATACAAGACAAAGCAGAAGCGTTATTGGATGGATTTGATAGATCCACTCTTACGGAGCTCAATACTTTAATGGGTTTTAGCAATACAGGGGATGATAAGCCCATGAACATATCTTCCTCGCAATCCACTTGAAGGGACCCTTCAAGAGAAAGGAGTCAAATTTATGGTAGGTCCAGCAGGTTCAGGATCAGGCACCGGAGGTTCCGGTAGCTTAGGTTCCCCTTTATCTCCAACTCAGCGCGAAATTGAAACTACAGCATGGACTGAAGTTAATAAGGCGGCTTTGGGAATTGTTAAGGATTCGATAGATATGTCATTCTCCCAACTCGATAACCGCTATTCAGCCAGCCATCTCGGCACCCAAACGGGTTACCGCGCACGTGAGGATCAACCCCTTTTAGATCATACCCTTGAAAATGTACGCGTTCTGCAATCGCTAAATGTACCTATTGACGCGTCCTGGGCATCCACTTATGAGCAAATGATCAGCCAATTGCCACCCGGTGTGCTCGCACGTTTTCTGCTGGAACAACAAAAACCGCTAAATGAACGCGACCCTTCTTTTGCAGCCACTGCGAATGTTCTGATGTTGACAGCTCAGATTTTAACTGTGATAGCCCAGAAATCTCAGCCCTTGGCCCCTGACACATTAGAAGCTGCGCGTACAGAAAAAAATATGCATATCTCAAAGACTGCCATGAATCAATCGGTTATCAACACCATCCAGGCAGCTAACAAAGCTGAAGAGTTTCTTATTGAACAAGGCGCAAACTTACCTCATCATGATGAGTATAAAAATACCATTACTGAAATTCGAGGGGCAGCGGAATTTATCGGGAATATGGGGCCATCGGCTTTAAGTGACTATACAAAAGGGGAGACAGCCTCATGACAACGACTACAAATGCTACCCTTTCTCAACGTGCTGATAAGCTTTCAAATTTGCATCGAACCATGAAGCGCAAGAGTATAGGCAGCCAGCTTCAGATTTTAAAGCATCTGTTAAAAGCTATGGAGATCTCTACCACTGCAATGTCCCTAAAACAAAAGGGGTCAGCTCCACTTTTTTTAGGATTAAGTGTTGCAACGATAGGTATTTTTAAGAGTGAAAGCGCCTTGGGCATTATCGGGCCGGCCTTGGAAAAAATCATACGGGCTCTTGGCGAGGGAATGAAAGTTATCATGCCGAATGTTAGCATGGGGGGACAGCAATTTTTGTCGATGTTATGCCTGGCAAGTTACACCTTTATCGCTTGCCTTGCCTCACAAACAGCCAGTCAGGGTGTGGGACCGCTACCAAAATCTTTAGAGGGGGTCGACTTAAAATGGGCCCGTTTTTTTTCTTTTGAGCTGTGCTTAAAATTAATGAATAGTTCCTCAGCCCTAAAGGAAGCTTTTACAGTATTTATTGATGCTTGTGGTGGCGACAAAATAGCCCAACGAGTAGGCGCGTCGATCTTAGCTCAAATAGGGCAATTATTAATTATTTTAGCGGGATCCCGAGAATCGAATAAGCCCGCCAACTACCTCGTTTCAGATGAGGGAATTTATTTGAAACAAGGTGTACGTTCAGCGGCCGAAGCCGTTTTAAAAAGTGAAAGTGAAGGAATCGTTAATTCAGCCCTAGCCGTTGCAGTCAATCAACTGCGCATTGCTCTTGATGATAATAATGAGACGGCATTTATGGAGGCTTTAAACGACTTATTAGAGAGTCAAGATACTTCAATGGAAGAGTTATTAAAAGATTTACAAGAATTGCAACGCACAGCTTCCATGATAGTCCATGTGACAGGCCATAGTCACGATGAAGACTCCTTTACTGGTATTATGAATGTCATTTGACATAGGAGATTAATATGGGCAGTATAGATTCAACAAGATTAGATATGTCACTTCCTCCTCCAGGTCCGGGAGGAGACGATGCACAATATGCGAATTTGGTTATTAAGGCAAAAACGAATAAACCAGTGGGAGACGATGCATCACCATCGCCAATAGATTCCCATCTTAAAGCCATCTTTAGGGACGATGTGGATTCTTTGGCAGAAGCCCAAGAACTTACTAGTCAGCTCAATATAAATTTGCAAATTGGCGGCGCTTTAAAAAATGCTAAAACCGTCATGCAAAATGAACTGGATAATCTAGATCCTACCAATCCTAGAGTACCTATTTTGGGCAAATATATCGATATTTGCGACAAACTTCTTCAAGGTGGAAGTATTCCAGGCGTAAATTTTGCCTTAGGCTTAAATAGCGATGGCTCAAGTTTTATAGAATTAGATGCCGACAAAGTCGGGGCTACATCTGCCCCCAAAACTAATTTAACAGGTACTGTAGGTGGCAACCCTTGGCTCGCAGGAAATTCCTATGTGGCTTTCATGGTCAACTTTATGACCTTGGCCAAACTCATGATGGAAAATATGATGGTGGAATCAAAAGCGGAAATTAATGGCCTTGAAATGATGTATCAAATGGGTGTATTAACTAAAGACCAAATTCTAGCAGCGGGTGATAAAGCTGCTGAAATGCATCGCATAGCTGGTATTACTGCTGCGGTATCAGCGGCTACAACTATCCTTTCTACTGGCATTTCTCTGCATGGAATGGCAAAAAACAAAATGGAAGCTGAGCCTACGGAAGCTAAAGGATATACAGAAATAGGTACTAAGAAGCCTCCGGATCTTAATTTAGGCGATCCAATTAAGAATACTGATGGGACTGTGAAGATAGTTCAGGCACCAAAATATATTGAGTTTGATAACAAACCCTATCGTAATGAACCCACACCTTTGACAAGTAGAGGGCAGGATGAATTAGGCTATCGTTATCTTCCTCGCGGCAGATCTCCTCTCCAAGAGAACGCAGCAGCAGGAATAAAAAGTTTTAGCCCAGGTGAAAAATTAGATGGCCGTGGAAATAAAGTGCCTAACCCCGTAGGGTCACCCCATGAGACTATTAACAGTCCTGCCTACAACCAACACAAAGTAGAAGTAAATCCGAGTGATGGTAAACCATCCATAGTAAGAGAAAAAGCTGATGTCCAAACAGCAAATCAAGCAAGAAGCGCTGAAATTCAAAAATGGAGCATGATTGGTAATAGCAGTAGAGAGGTTTTGAATCAATCTGCTAAATCTGTTGAAGAATTTATGAAAGCAGGCTTGGAAATAGAGAAAGCTCAAGCAGACGCTTTAAAAGCAATTTACGAAACTATTGCGCGTTTGATTAGTCATGGCATGGATAAAGCATCTGAAGGCTTTAAGGCCAATCATGATTTATTAGCACAATTGATCCAGCAACTTGATTCAATACGTGCTAAATTACAAGAAGCAATCAGTGCCTCTTTAAGAAAATAAGATTTATAATTAATCCATTAGGCGCTAGGATGCTCAGGTTCTTTTTGAGCTTCCTAGCGCACTGGTAATCGTAGTGACAAGGAAGAATGCGGCGCGCTTCCTGCGCAGAAATAGAGTTTGAATGCCAAGTGAACAGACTTATGCAATTGGAGGGGCCACATGCTTGAAAAGCTCATAGAAAACCTTATCCCTGACATGGAACTTGGAAACACAAAATTAGCAAGCGAAGTGCCTGGCACCTATGCCATTCCTCTAGATGATGGATTAACCGTCCTAATCTCTGAAATCCCCAATGGGATCTCTCTAAAATGTTCTGTGGCTCCCTATCCAAAAGTTCATGAAGAAATATTTTCCACACAAGCCATGCTAGGAAATTTATTTGGACAAGGCACGCGGGGAGCAACTTTAGGATTATCAAATGATGGCAATACCTTGACACTGACTCAAATAATAGATTATAATATTGATTACAAAGAATTTAAAGAGCTTCTAGAAGATTTTATTAATGCTGTTGATTTCTGGCGAGATGAAGCTCTTAACCATAAGTGATCATTGAGGCATCCAAATGGAGTATTTGATCCCATTGTGGTAATAATAGACAATATTAAGAATTTATTAATTTGATTAAATTTTTTTAACCATATTGCGAATTAAGGGCAGAGATTGTATTATGGCAGGCAAACTTGTAGCAGAAGAAGGACTTTTAAAGGGATTAGTTCTTTCCCTTGAAGAAGGAGAGCAGTGGGTTATTGGACGCGACCCCGATGCTTGCCAGCTTCTGATCGAAGATCCTTCGGCATCACGTAAGCATTTGATTTGCCGAACTACCCCTCAAGGAATATTAGTGGAAAACTTGAGCACCACTAATCCTGTACAAGTCAACGACGTGGAAGTGACCACCCCACAGCTTCTACATAATGGCGATGAATTGAAAATTGGGGATGGCATGTTCCGATTTTACGCTGAAGCTGCCGCCAATTTATTTAAAAATGGGACTAATGAGTCGCCAACACCTGTGAATGGTACAGCGCCCATAACTGAACAGCTTTCTCCAAAAAGAGAGCCCGAAGATGAAGAATCAAAAGATAGTGAGTTACAAGACAGTGAAATCGAAAATAGCGAATTATCGTTTAGCGAAATCGAAAATGATGAATCCCTTAGCGGATTAGATAACGAATCCAGCGCCGAGCTAAAAAGTGATGACCTAAAAATCGCTGATTTAAAAACAACAAAACCTGAAAATGATGCTCAAAATAATGGTCCGGACCCAAAAAGCGACATAGAAGTGGCCCCGGAACCGCAACAAGAATCCACTCAAAAAGAGAATGACGCCTTGATCAATGTAACGCCCTTAAATGAAGAAGTAGAGCCTTTGATGGAAGAACCTTTTGAAGACGATGACGTGGATATTCCCCATGATTCAATTTTCAGTGATGAATCTTCTGACAAAGATGCCATAGCGCAAATCAATTTCGGTTTAATAGATACTGGACGCTGGCTTTTAAAGGTCATTAGCGGACCAAATAATGGCGCCGAATTTTCCATGGCTACCGACTCTAGTTATCTTCTAGGCACAGACCCCAATTCTTGCGATATCGTCTTCCACGACACTAGTGTATCCCGTCAACACGCCCGCATCTCAATTGCTCAGGATGATACACTCACCGTAGAAGACTTGAAAAGCCGTAACGGAACAACAGTTGATGGCGAGTCTCTCCTTGGCAAACAGCCATTAGC
>JACDGH010000002.1 GCA_013815395.1 Parachlamydiaceae bacterium | reverse complement strand
AAGCATTAATGGATCTGGAGTTTCCTAACAATGTAATTAAACAAAAAGCGCAAATTGGCGATGAGAAATGGTTGATGTGCCCCTCTTGTATTGACGCTTGGGAGGATTCTGACAATAGAAATGCGATGGTTATTTGTCCAATGTGCAAACAGTTATTTCATAACCCACGTTACCTATCTCCCATCGAACAGAATACAAAATAAGACCGTTTCAAAGATATTTTGAGGGAAATTAGGAATATCTAATGCGCATCCCTATTGAAATATGCCAAGTTCGAGAACTTCTCGGAGGACTTTGAAAACTATTAGTAATTGGAAATATTAATGTTTAAGCCAAAGTACCGAGTTTTACTTATGAGTAAGTGTTTTCCTTCAGACAAAGTAATTTGCCTGGGAACGCAATTAATTTTAATTATTAAAACGCTAAAAGAATTTTTGGCTCCGCACATATGGTATGGGGCAGATATTGAAGCAGTAGGGATAGGGGCGATGAAAAACGACCTTAACAATATTCAGTTGAATCCTACAGGAACTGATTCAGAATTTATTCAATATTGTTCTGGAATTGACCAATTCATTTGGGGTGTTTTTTTGTGTATTGACGCCAATTTATCTTCTCAAAATATTCAAATTGTCGAACTAGAAACAGAAGATGAGCCATTTCGATCTATAAGTTGGAATGGGGTTTTATTGGAAATACGCGCATTTGATACATCACACTTTGAGATATACTCGGAAGACATAAAAACAATAGAAATGATATCGAAAAAATTCAGCTCAAGTGAAATAACGCTTAAGAATTTATAAATAACCCTTAAGAATTAATAGTTGTGTATCTCTACATTCAAAACAGATTTCATAATCATTCTGGGAATATTTATGATCATTAAATGCATTGAAAACAGACGCAGCTCTTTAGCGATTCAAGATCAAGATGGTGTGCCTGAAACAGATTACATACGTATCGGAAAAGAATATGTAGTATATGGACTCTGTCAATTTGATGATCAAATTGATTTCTGTGTAGATGAAGAAGGTATTTCTAGCTTTCCAATATGGTGTTTATCTCCCTTTTTTGAAATCATTAATCCATTGGCCTCACGTTATTGGCTTTGCGCGATAAAAAATAACGATAATGGCCAAAAAGGTCTTGCTTTTGGTTTTCCTGAATTAATAAATGATTATTGCTTTTATAATAACTTAATTGATGGAGAAGAAGAAGAGGTCCAAATTTTTCGCTATTGGAAAGCATTAATGGATATGGAGTTTCCTAACAATGCAATTAACAAAAAGCGCAAATTGGCGATGAGAAATGGTTGATGTGCCCCTCTTGTATTGACGCTTGGGAGGATTATGACAATAGAGATGCGATGGTTATTTGTCCAATGTGCAATCAGCTGTTTCATAACCCACGCTACCGATCCCCCATTGAAGCAAGTTTGTAACTCTGTAAGAAGCGAAAAAATTCTAACAATCAAAGCTAATTTTAGAATCAATCAGGGTATTATTTATGATCATTAAATGCATAGAAAACAAACACAGCTTAATATCTATCCAAAAATACACCGATATAGCTGAAACAGAATACATACTTGTCGGAAAAGAATATGTTGTATATGGATTTTGTCAATTCGGTAATTATATTGAATTTTGTGTTTATGAAGACACAATTTGCAGCTTTCCTATATGGTGTTTATATCCTTTTTTCGAAATCATTAATCCATTGGCCTCACGTTACTGGCTTTGCTCGATAAAAGAGGATTATAATGACAAAAAAGGAATGGTTATAGGTTTTCCTGAAATGATAAGGGATGACTCTTTTTATAATAATTTAACCGATGGAGAAGAAGAGGAGGTCCGAATTTTTCGCTATTGGAAAGCATTAATGGATCTGGAGTTTCCTAACAATGTAATTAAACAAAAAGCGCAAATTGGCGATGAGAAATGGTTGATGTGCCCCTCTTGTATTGACGCTTGGGAGGATTCTGACAATAGAGATGCGATGTTTATTTGTCCAATGTGCAAACAGCTGTTTCATTACCCACGCTACCGATCTCCCATTGAAGCAAGTTTGTGACTTTGTAAAACACAAAGAAATTCCCAACAACCAAAGCTAATTTCAGAATCATTCAGGGAATATATATGATCATTAAATGCATAGAAAACAGACGCAGCTCTTTAACGATTGAAGAACAAGAAGGAGTTCCTGACAAAGATTACATTCGCATTAGAAAAGAATATGTTGTATATGGAATTCTTCAATTTGGACAACGTATTAAATTTTGTGTTAATGAAGAAAAAATTTGTAGCTATCCGACATGGTGTTTGTCTTCCTTTTTTGAAATCATTAATCCTTTAGGCTCACGATATTGGCTTTGCTCGATAAAATTATTCAGACCAAAAAGGAATGGTTATAGGTTTTCCTGAAATGATAAAGGATGACTCTTTTTATAATAATTTAACCGATGGAGAAGAAGAGGAGGTCCGAATTTTTCGCTATTGGAAAGCATTAATGGATCTGGAGTTTCCTAACAATGCAATTAAACAAAAAGCGCAAATTGGCGATGAGAAATGGTTGATGTGCCCTTCTTGTATTGACGCTTGGGAGGATTCTGACAATAGAAATGCGATGGTTATTTGTCCAATGTGCAAACAGCTGTTTCATAACCCACGCTACCGATCCCCCATTTAAGCAAGTTTGTAATTCTTTAAGAAGCGAAGAAATTCTAACTACTAAAGCTAATTTCAGAATCAATCAGAATTTTATTTATGATCATTAAATGCATAGAAAATAATAGGCGGCTCTTTACCGATTGAAGAACAAAAAGAAAAACAGAAAAAATTGCTTAGTCGATTTTTATTAATCACATTAAGCGAAACGCCAAAAAAATACGCTTATCATGGACAGCAAGGCGAATTATTTTTGCAACTAGCCGAAAATCGAGTATTCTACCAGAGTCTTGTAAAAAAAACGGCTTAATATGAAAAAGGACGATTTATAAGGATGGGGGGGCGAGCACAGAATTCGGATCATAAAGCGGTTAAAAACTTAAATAAATTTAAATTTGTTTTGACACGTATGCATGGAGTCTATCAAATGGCTTTATTTCTTAAATTTTTTTTAAGGCTTTCTTTGGGAAAATTAAGATTGCATCGGATACCGCCTCAACCTCTTTTCCAAACTCTTGAATTTTGCCGCATGGTTCATTGATAACCTTGTTATCAATTATCATTGTTGATGAACCTCCTCCATCAAGATTTAACGCTTCTATGCAACCAAGCTCCACCATCAATTCGGCTAATTCTTTCATTGTCATTCCCGCAAGAAGACCGTGAATACGACCATCAACTACGACAAATAACCATTCACCAGTATTTTTTATACCAACTGCAGTTCTCGCATGCTTCTTAACAAGAAATGACTCAAGAGTTTGCTCCGAGCTATAATCTTCAATTATACACCCTTTACTTACTAATAAAGGAGTTCCTCCAACAATATGTTCAACCTCTCTCCACTCTTCTGGAGTTGTATTAGGAGGGATAGACATTGGAATAACTTCTATTTCACCGCAATTAGGATAAAGACAATCATTGATCTGATAATTTGTTAATAATCTATCAATTAACACTTTAGGATTATTGATTGACCATCCTATTGCCCCTCTTGGTTTAGTAGGAGTTCCGTGCCAATGATTATTGATTTTTAATATTCCAGCAGGATTTCCGTTTAGTTTCCAAAATCCTCCATTGACGGCAGCTACTGCTCCATAACGTTTTGAAAGAGTCATTACAGTTTCTCTTCCGATTTCCTCGCCAGCAGATTTGACAGGTACTATAATATTTTCATTAGGGTTAACTGTAAGAACATGAACTGATGTAGAATATCCGTTAGAAAAATATTCATAGGAAATTCCATTCAAATCAAGTGAAATACAAGCAAAAAATAAAAGAAATAGAATTTTTTTCGAAATGATATATTTAGTCATAAATCGCATCATAATTAACATTGCGTTAGAAGTGTTAGCAAGAGGTTAAAGCAACATAAAATAAATGTCAATTTAGAGTGGGCCAAATTGCTTGATGGCCGGCCATAAACCTATGAGAAAAAATAGTAAATAGCGGGCTTTTTTCTTAGGACTGTTTTAATATGTTTTGGAGGCCAAGGGGGGAACGCAGAGACACTGAGGAGCGCTGAGACGCTGAGAATGACGTTATTAAAACATATTAACATGAAGCAGGCTCAGTAGAACAGTTAATAATCTATTGAGATATACTCAGAAGACATAAAAATAATAGAAATGATTACGAAAAAATTTAGCTCAAGTGAATAGCACATCAGGATTGAATAGCGTATCTCTAATATCTGACTATTGGTTTAATTTCTTCCAATGTATGATGTGGGCAAAAAAGTAGCCAGTGCGACCTGCTCAATGTTGTCAACTTGAATCATTTGTAGGTTGGTCTTTAAAGGGCAAAAGGAAATGACATAAAGGACATTAAGGACTTAAGGGTCATAAAGAAGATAAAGGACTTAAGGGACTAAAAGTTTATCTTTTCAATCCTACGAATATATGTCTTACGTTTAAGCCCTTTTTTGTCCTTTAAGTCCTTTATGTCCTTTATGTCCCTTATGTCCTTAAAATTAATCCAATAGCCTACATTCAAAGCAGATTTCATAATCATTCAGGGATTATTTATGATCGTTAAAGGCACAGTAAATAAGCAAAGCGTAATTCCTATTCAAAGAGGAAGAAGGTCACATTTTTCGATATTGGAAAGCAATGATGGATCAAGAATTTCCTAATAATTCGATTAAACAAATAACTCAGATAGGCGATGAAAATTGGTTGATGTGTCCCTCATGTATTGATGCGTGGGAAGATTCTGACAGTATAAAAACGATGGTATTTGTCCAATATGCAAGCAAATATTTTATAACCCACGCTACCGATCTCCAATCGTGTAGAATACTTTATAAGGCGATTTTAAGACATAATAAAGGATATACTGAATTTTACATTTTAAACATTCCAGTCCGAATACATGCCAGCTTTTAGATCTTCTTATTACTTTTCACAAGACTTTATCGAGAAATTTCGATCGAAAATTTGTTCGTCGGATGCATCATGGTAGTGAGTCTGCTGGTGCATGAATATGGGTATGCTTTAACCGCCGCCTATTTTGGGGTCAGGCCCACAGTGAGCTTGGAGGCGTTTGGAGGGCAGGCTTAGTATAATAACTATGGCATGACGCGCAAACAAGATCTTATCATCACGCTGAATGGTCCTTTATTCGAAAGTCTTCTGATTGCCACCCATTACTTTCTTCTTGAATCAGAAGTTTTTGCTTCCCACTATTATATCCAATGTATTTTGTATGTAACGATGTGTTTGAATATCTTAAGGTGTTTGCTGAATCTGATTCCCATTGAACCATTAAATGGTGGACATTTCTTGCATGGGGTGTTTGAAGCTAAATTGGGGCAGAAAGGGTATAAAGCCAGCCTCATTTTAGGATTGAGCAGCGTTACTTGATTACTCCTTATTTTTTTTGAAGGATATAATTTTTTTGAAGGTCAAGGAAGTGCTTGGGCTTCAATGTTTGACTAAGTGCGCGATCATGAAACTTTCAAAGCCTCATTAATGATGCACGTTCAGGTTGAGTGATCACCAAATTCCTGAGTCTAACCACTTTTTATTGAACATATTCGAGGGATGAACTATGTATATTAACTGTATAAGACAAAGGGTAGCTAGGCATCTGGGACTGTGGAGTTTATGATATATGGAAGAAATTGTTGCAGATTTAGTTGTGATAGGTTCGGGCCCTGCTGGGCAGAAGGCTGCTATTCAAGGCGCCAAGCTAGGTAAAAAGGTCATTGTAATTGAACGGGCACCCGATCCAGGCGGCAACTGCTTGTATAATGGTACCATTCCATCAAAAACCTTGAGAGAAGCTATCATTGACTTGACCCGATTTTATGATAGAAGCTTTTTTGCTGCGACATATAAAGTTGGAGATGTTTCCATAAGTGACCTAAATTTCCGCTTACATAAAGTGATTGAAGAAGAGCGAAATATGGTGTATCGCCAACTTAAAAAGAATAATATACGATTAATTATAGGAACTGCGCGCTTTGAAAATTCACACATGCTTATTGTTGTCGATCATGATTTTCGCATGTTATTTCAAATTAAAAGCGATTTTTTTATGATTGCTACGGGTTCTAAGCCACGCAATCCCACCAATATTCCCTTTGATAATGAAGTGATATTAGATTCTACCCGTATCCTTGGACTGAATAAAGTGCCTAAAGATATGATTGTTCTAGGCGGAGGGATCATAGGTTCTGAATATGCCAGTTTTTTTGCGGCATTGGAAACAGAAGTCACTATTGTTGATAAAAAAGATCACATTCTCCCATTATTAGATTCTGAAATTGGTATTCATTTGCAAACAGCTTTGACAGACATTGGGCTGCGCTTTCTAGGAAATAAAGAACCTGAAATTATTGAACGACGTGGTGATAAGGCCTATGTACAATTTAAAGATGGAACTTCATTGATGGGGGAAACCCTTCTCTATGCTTTGGGAAGAGTGTCAAATGTCGACGCATTGCAAATTCAAAACACAGGCATTAATCTCAACGAAAGGGGATATATCGCAGTCAATGCCCTTTTTCAGACAACTGCACCAAATATTTATGCTGTTGGAGATGTAATAGGTGGGCCTTCATTAGCTTCAACAAGTATGGAGCAAGGACGCCTTGCAGCTAGACATGCCTTCGGCGCTCAAGCAAGTTACTTTCCAACATTTTATCCAGTTGGCATTTATGCTATTCCCGAAATATCATCTTGCGGTTATACTGAAGAAGAATTGCGCGATCTGGGATATCATTATGAGGTCGGACGTGCATATTATTATGAAATTGCGCGAAGTCATATTGCAGGAAGCAATATTGGCATGTTTAAGCTATTGTTTCATGCTGAAACTTTGGAAATCCTTGGGGTGCATATCATAGGCAGAAATGCAACAGAAGTTATTCATATTGGACAACTTGCAATAAGCTTTCACGCAAAAATTAACTATTTTATCGATCAAATATTTAACTATCCTACTTTTGCCGAAGGCTATCGCGTTGCTGCATTAAATGGTTTCAACAAGATTAAACTCAAAAAATGAGAGCCAGGAAAATAGCTAGTATTATCAGCGGAGAATTACATGGTCATTTATCGATTTCCACCAGACTCTAATGGGGAAGAATCGTCTAAAAATACATCAAAAAAGCAGTCAAATACAGCACCTATATCACCTGATTTCATATATGTGGATGAAGTTTCACCAAGAAAAGAACAATGGGAATCTTTAGGCGGTGAGACACCTAAAGGAGGATTTACAGGTCAAACTGGTTACCCCTTTTTTCTGCGCCTTCTAACGCTTCTAATCTCAGGCATCTTAACACTATGGATAGGGGTGTTAGTCGTGTTATTTTTAATCACCACTGCCATTTCAGCGATCCTATTATTTAGATCACCTTCTGCCATTCAAACGATGAAGTCTCAGTGGAAGTCGATTGGATCTGTTAGCGCTTATGCTTTAGCATTGTTTGTGGCGACTATCAACCCGGCTTTTGGTTTTGGAATTTTTGCGTTATATGCTCTTCAGAGTGGTGAATCTGCAGAAAAAATGCCTTTTGGAAAAATGTTTCAAGGTCATTTTTAATATCTCTTCCCCATAAAGGCAGAGCCCGAGATAGATTCGCGTAAATTTTTTTAACTAACATGGTAAGGGTGTCTCTCGCTCTAGGTTGTTTAATCTAGCTAAATAAGCTCTCTAAGCGTTTTCTAATTTCTGGGCTAGTTGAATTGTGGAAAGAAGGGCGAGTCGCGCCCTGCTTTCCACAAATCATACTTCCTATCTCATTATAAAGACCAAAATTCAAAAGTTTCGCGAGTGATTAGCGGCATCCCATATGTTGTCCATAGATTTAACCATGGATTGGCCCATGGTTTGCGGCAAGATGTTTTATCTAAGGATATTTTAGATGTTTTAATATTCTCGAAGAAACAATATGAAATTCTTGATCTACCAGAACTGGAAGTGTTGGCAAATTGGGTTTGCCTACAATGCCAATCCATGACAAAAGAATTTTTTTTCAGAAAGTTGAATTGGCTGCTTCTTTTCAGCGTTCCGGTAGGCAAAGTGAGGTTTCCCACGACGTCGATTTAGAAAAATATAAGCTCTATGAAAATCAAGATGCAATTAATTTTAGAAATGCTGCTAATTCATCAACAATGGTTGATGCGATTCATCAAATGCGGAAATGTAAATTGTTGATATGAAAATAGTGGTATTGTTTCACCAAATTTTAATCCTTAATTATACCCCTAAGAAATTTCTCTATTACTTCTTAGATCCAGCATAGTTTAGCCGCCAATGTCAAGGTAAAAGGCCAATGCGAAGATTTCATGCCTAAAAATTTATAGGCAATATTGACTATGGTTAAAGTAATTAAAGCGGGATAGGTCGCTTCTAGAACGGGTCCTAAAAATCTGGCAATTCCCGCAAAATCAAATGTCGAGACAACAAAACCAATTCCTAAAGTGATTAACAAAGCTTGCTTGTTTCCGATTTTCTCTTTCAAGACTTCAGAACGTAAAAAATCAGCAAATAAGGAAGTTAATACAATTGAGGTTGTTAGGCATGCAAACAACACTGCCAAGCATACACATGGTGCTGCTATTGGGCCTAAAGATTCAATAGCAATCACTCCCAACATCTCTTGTGGTGGAGTATTCAGCAATAAAGGTGAATAGATCCAGCCGAGTAAGACTAAAGCAAAGTACACACAAGATAAAATGCCCCCACCAATTAGTGATGATTTATAAAAATTCTTAAGTAAGTAAGCTTCTCCATTATTACCCACTAATTTGCTGTAAAGGTGTTTAATTACGAATTGTGAAAAGAAGAATGCAGCTAAAAGATCCATTGTTTGGTAACCTTGAAAAAAACCGTTTTTCAGGGCATTCCAACCACTGGATGCTGACATTTCAGGAAAAGTTCCTTGATTTAGTCCTGAAAACGCAATAACAGTGATGGCTAAAAGTAAAAATGGTGTCAATACTGTTCCTAAGGTGGACACGATGTTATTTTTATTTACTGCCATGAAATAGACCACAAGGCACATAAGAATACTTGAGAGGGGTAATGAAGCATTTGGCAATAAAAGAAGTAATGCACCGTGCGCAACTGTTAAACAACGGGCAAGCACTCCAAATGGTCCCATTAGTGACAGGGCCAAGAACATGAACAAGAATGTTCCTTTTTTGCCAAAGCAATTAAAAAAACTATAGATGTCACCTTTATAAAGCATCATTCCCAATACCCCCAGAAAGGGAACAACTACTCCTGTAAATAAAATGCCAATTGCAGCTAGCAGGTAATGTCCTTGGCTTTCTTGGCCCACAGTAATTGGGAAAACGAGATTACCCGATCCAAAAAACATTGAAAATAAAGCAAATCCAGTAGTGATTACAAGCCATTTGTTTTTCATTTTATTTACCTATCTAATATTTTTGTCTTTTTTTTAAGGACCACTCAAGAGCAAAAAAAAACCGCACCCCTTTCGAGAGTGCGGTTTTAGTTTCAACCTAACTATGGGCTAATAGCCTAAAGCACAGGTCCGCACCTCGTTTTAGCGTGGATCACCACAATAATTCGATTATTATTGGACTCAATGCACATATTGAACATTTTAAATTTTCTCTCTAAATCTTTATTTTTATAATTTTTTTTCTTTTTAACTTTTCTTACATATGTGGGCAAAAAAAAGACCACACCTCTTAGGAGAGTGCGGTCTCTGATTAAAGCTATGTTCGGCAAACCGATCACATAAGCCCGCACCTCATTATGGCTCGCCCAATATTGTTCTGAATATTAATGAGGGACATTTTAAACATAAAAAAATTCGTGGTTAGAAAGTAGTGTTAAATGATGATTGTTGCACATTTTTTTTTCTCATTCAACAACTTTTTCAGTTTTCCTTTTATGAGATGAAAATTTAAAATTAAAATCGCGACAATAGGATATGTATTATATAAGCTAACTATACCCAGAACATCATCTAGTAAAAAATTCAAATTTCATATTTTTTGGAGATTATTTGAGCTGCACTTGCAATGCTTTAAGAATTGCAGAAAATGGATTATTTGGGTCTGGCGAAGCCCCTGGAATGCGTCGGCTTTGCCACGCCTTTCAATTGAGGAGATCTATTGAAGCGGAATACATTAATTTCAAATATATTTATTTGCTTTTGTCTTCTTAATCTGCATATCAGTGCGCTTTTGAAGAGGATAAAAGTTAAAAATTCTTTATTTTAAAATCAATGGATTAAGCTTCAACGAACCTCCTGATTTGAAGGGCGCGGCAGAGACCATCCTATATCCATAAGTCATAAACTATTTACGAGTAATGATTTATAAAACTAGTAGAGCCGCACTTCCGAGGCTGACAAAGAATAGCAGAATAGATAATTTGCCTTTGGCGAAGCCTTTGGAGTGCATCAGCTCCTGCTGCGCCCTTTAATTCAAGAGATAATTGTAGCAAAATAGAATGGTTTTGCAATAAGTTTTTTAGTCTCTGATTCCTTTATTATATGCTAGGGAGCTTAGAGTGATCTCGTGAATTAAAGGGCGCAGAAGGAGCTGGCGCACTCCAAAGGCAAATGACCTGGTTCAGCTATTTCCTGTCAGTCTCGGAAGTGCGGCTCTACTAACTTCTGAACCTATATTATGTCCTTAGTTTTAGTCTGCAACCAAAGGTCGGCCACTTTATTTTTTATAATGATGTCCGCACCTTCAAAAATCACGTACGCTTGGTGTCCACCATAGATAGGATTCAATCCAGCATCGACAATAACAAGACGTTTGGATTCAGTAATGCGGATTGGAGGTTCTTCACGACTTCTTGGGGGGTTATGTCCAATAACTTGAGGGACAACTAGAGCTCTTGACGAACGAAGCATTTCTGAGGCATCTTCCCATAGAACACCACCAATGCTATGCTTCCCACCTCGTGAATAACCAACATTAAAAATAGCGTGGGTGAAGTCATTGTTTTCAATTGCCTTCACGAGAAGATTATTTAAATGGTCAACGATATCTTCCACAAAAATTTGATGGTCAGCAAAGGGTTGTTTTTCCCTAATCTCATTAATTATTTGTTCCCTTAGCTTACTGCGTAATCCTGCGTGAGTATAAAGTCTCTTACCATCGGTATAAGCAAGACGAACTTTCCCATTTAAAATCTCAGTTTTAATTTTTTCAGAAAATTTTACGGGATTTTTGATAACATGCTTTGCATAATGAAAATTACCCTGCAACACCATTAATTCGTGATTGCCTGTTAGCCTAATAACTTTCCCTGATGTTTTTTCAGCCTGCATTTGAAGTTCATTTAAATAGTCCCAAGCTTCTTCTGACTTGGCTCCTCGATCAATGACATCGCCCATTTGAATCATGAGGCAGGATTCTCCAATCCACTTTTCTTCATTATCAATCAGACCGGCATTTAAAAGATTTTCAGCGAACCCTTTCAACTCTCCATGAATATCTCCAAAAACGAAAACACGTTGATTTTCTGTCGCACCCAGAGTGGTTCTAAAAGTGATTTTTGGATTTGATTTTACTGCCCGCGCAAGGCTTACATTTAATGACTTAAGGCATATTGCAATAACATCAAAAATTTTTTTATTTAAAGAGTTAACTGCTTTTCCAAGCTTTTGTCTTTTAGTTGCGCATAAATTATTAACATCTAAATCATGAATTTTACTTATAATGTTCATATAACTAACCCTAAATTTTTGTTTAAAAGTAACCTTTAGAAAAATGTCAGAATTAGATAGCATTTTCTAGAGTGAAATCTATCGCATATGCTTTTGCCAAATCCTTAAAAAGCACGCTCTCGGTTAATGTCACCTCCAAGTCCATGGATAATGGCATTAGGTTGATAACAAGGAGCCCATCCGAAATGACCTTCACCCATAGTCCCGCCATACATGGCAATTTCTATGGAAGCAAAGATTTTAGCTCCATCTCTTGGTCCATTTTCTCTAGGGTCAAAAGCACCCGCCCAGCTGGCAAAAAATAGCCCTAACCAAGCAAAAGGTGTTGTTACAATTCTTGAAATATCTTTAGCAACTTCAGCGCATCGAGTCCTAAGGTGGAAAGATTTATCATCTTTATTTTGATTAATGCATGATATGGGCAACCAAAAATGTGATAGAGAAGTAACTTTTAAAGTCCGATAAGCTGCATTTATTGTTAAACTTATTGCATTACCACCAATAATGCCCGCCAGAAAACCTGTCAAAAATGAAAGTTTAAACCTTAAGTGATCAGTAGGTTGGTTTAAATAGATAGCCCCAGATAAGCTATCTTTTGTCCACATAGCTCTGTTTGAATCAATAAACTTCCCTTTTTCATCACATGGGGTCCATTTTCCTCCTGGAAGAAAACTTGTTAAATCTAGTTCAAATGATTTGTTTTTATTTATTGCATTAAAACTTGAAGTCATAAACACCTTATTGTTTAATGAAATATTAATAAGAAAATATAGTATGAATTTAAAAAAATATATAAATTTGTTTAACGCGGTAATATTTTTTAACATTATAAAAGATAAAAATTATTTTCTTAATTATGATATTAATTTTAAAAAAAAATCATAATTAAAAATGATTAAGATTGTATAAAGAAGATGAATAAGAAAATAAAATCAGCAAAAAATGAAATAAGCGTTTGTCAAACTTTTCCAATCAACTGCCCTACATCTTATTACGGTCACTTTACCATTAAAAAGTCGTTGCCAATTTTCTTAAAGCTGATTATAAGGGCTGTAGAAAAGCTAAATAAGGGGGCGGATATGAAAATTACTTTTAGCCAAATATCATCAATATTATCTCAGCAGTTTTCAGATTTGCGTAAAATTGTTAGCGCTAATAAAAATTCACAAGAGTTTGAAATAGATGAATTAGCCGTAAAGGTTTTCGTGAATATGGAATATATTGCGCATGAAATTCATGATGCAAAAGTATTTCGCGGAGGCAAATTTTGCGAGAACCGAGCTGTGATTGTTGTTACACCCGCAAATCAGCCGGTTATAAAATCAGTCATTAAACATTTTAAGAATCTGTTTGTTCCCCCCATATTAGCATTTGGAGCTCCAAATACGTTTCTTATTGATAGTGTTAAGGTTAATGATGAAGAGATAATTGCAAAAAAATCTTTATATTTCTTTTAAAGAGTCAAAGACCCATTAATGGGGGAAACATACCTGTATATATGTCAAATTATTAGATAAGGAAAAAAAGTCTGAAACAGCGGGGTGGTCTTCAAGCTTGGCCAGCAAGAGTTTGGCGTTATATTGGAAGAAGACCAACCCCAATTATTTAATTAAAAAGAAGATCTAACTGTTTTGATCAGCTTGTGGAGTTAGTCTAATACTATTTGCCATTTTATTTATTTTCATGATCTTTAATGTTTCTAACTTATCTAAATGTACCTTAGCAAACCCGCCGATTTTATTAATATCAAAGGAATCGCTTTGTAAATTTTCAACGTTTGATTCAGTTAGTGCACATATTGCAGCTTGAAAAATTTTATATAGACGTTTATCGGTAGGCTCTTTTCCTGTTTCTGATTTAAAAGTTTCTGGGAATTTCAGCATCTTAGCGAGTATATTATAATTATCTAAGGCATCATGAGCTGCGGCAAATATTTCGGCGTCTTTGGACGAACTAGGCAGACCTAAATGAGCGTAAGGAGATAAGTCAAATATTGGCATGCTATTGTAGTTCACTTGAGTAATCATATAATTTCCCTGTTAATCGTATTCTTTATTTAAATAAAATCCTATCCCTATAGGATTTGTCAAATGCTATAATAATTGTAATTTTTTTACAAATTTTTTAAATAAATATATGAACTAAATATCGTTATTTAAAGGGAGTGTTTGAATTCTATCGAAATAATTTATAAGGAAAAATTTTGATAATACTAGAATAATCTTAAGAAGGATAAAAAGGACGGAAGAGGTAGGATTCGAACCCACGGTCCCTTTCAGGACTTCTGTTTTCAAGACAGGCGCATTCGGCCACTCTGCCACTCTTCCGTATAACTCACTTGTGTTGTGAGTACCATTCTAGCTAACATGTGTAAATTAAATCAAGTGGAGATTTCAATTTTTTGTATTTTTTTTCAGAAAATGAATTGTATCTTCTTCAGCTTATGCTTGACAAGTCAATTTGATCATTTTATTCTATAAATATATATGAATTCATAAAAGTCATGGGGGAAATTGCATGAATCCTAATTTCACTGATGCTGTCACTACCGTTATTCAAGAGGCTTTTTCCAAAGCAGAAGCACGCAAAAATACAGAGGTCACAGAAAATGATCTCTTATTAGCCTTTCTTAAAGATCCTCAAGGGTATTTCCTCTCAGTCCTCACTAATTTAAACACAAAGCCCGAAATTCTAATACAGAAAGTGCAGCAGGAGGTCAATCGACAGCCCACATTTAGTGGTACGACCTCTCAACCTCCTGGAACAGCGCGCAGTTTGCAAAGTCGCATTGCTGATGCTCAGAGTATTGCTAAGCAATGGAATGATTCTCATATCAGTAGCGACCACTTTTTAGTGTCCTATTGGAAAAACGGAGGGGAGCCTTTTGCTCAATGGAAACAAACTTCTGGTATTTCCTTAAAAGAACTGGAAGAAACTATTAAAAAAATTCGAGGAGATAGGCATATGGATACCCCTAGCGCTGAAGCCAGCTTACAGACACTTGATAAGTATTGCAAAAATCTAACTTCACGAGCACGCGAGGGCAAGCTTGATCCAGTTATTGGTCGCGATGAAGAAATTCGTCGCACCATGCAGGTGTTAAGTCGCCGCACTAAAAATAATCCCATGCTTATTGGAGACCCGGGTGTGGGAAAAACAGCAATTGTCGAAGGTCTTGCTCTACGGATCGTACAGGGGGATGTGCCAGATTCTTTGCGCGATAAACAGCTTCTTGCTTTGGATATGGGTAGCTTAGTTGCGGGCACGAAATATAGGGGGGAATTTGAGGAGCGCCTCAAAGGTATTTTACACGATATCGAAAAAAGCGAAGGTCAAATTATTTTATTTATTGATGAAGCGCATACATTAATTGGAGCAGGGGCAACAGAAGGGGCAATGGATGCTGCTAATCTTCTTAAGCCTGCTTTAGCACGCGGAACTTTACATTGCATTGGCGCTACCACCATCAACGAATACCAAAAATATATCGAAAAAGACGCCGCGCTAGAGCGTCGCTTTCAACCTGTCATGGTAAATGAGCCCACTTTAGAAGATTCAATTGCTATTCTGCGTGGACTCCGCGAGCGGTATGAAATTTTTCACGGTGTGCGCATCACGGAATCTGCGATCCATGCTGCTGTTTACTTATCATATCGTTATATAGCTGATCGTCGTTTGCCTGATAAAGCGATTGACCTTATCGATGAAGCCGCTAGTCTTATTCGCATGCAGCTCGGGAGTCGTCCACTGCCTATCGACAATAAAGAAAGGGAATTATCTCACTTGATTATAGAACATCAAGCCTTACTTAGAGAAAAAACCCTTAATTCCAAATCTGAGGCTGAAAAACTTGATGCAAAAATTGGTAAAATCAAAGAAGAGCTGGCAATTCTCAGGCAACAATGGGAACAGGAAAAGAAATTGATCCAAACTTTAAAAGAGAAAAAAAATAACTTGGAGCAGATGCGATTCCAAGAGGAGGAATATGAACGTAAGGCCGATTATAATAAAGTTGCTGAATTGCGCTATCAACGTCTTCCTGAATTGCAAAAAGAGATTGAATCTGTCCAAAAACAATTGAATGAAAAACCAAATCGCCTTCTTCAGGAAGAGGTGGATGAAAATCTTATTGCTCAGATTGTTGCCAAATGGACGGGCATCCCTGTCAATAAAATGCTTGAAGGGGAAGCTATTCGTCTGCTTCATTTGGAAAAAGATCTTGAAAAAAGAGTTGTAGGACAGGATATGGCCATCACTTCACTGAGTGAAGCTATTCGTCGCTCCCGCTCCGGATTAAGTGATCCAAATAGACCTATTGGAGCTTTCCTATTTATGGGTCCAACGGGTGTTGGTAAAACCGAGCTTGCAAAAGCCTTAGCTGAACAGCTTTTCAATCAGGAAGAGGCTTTGATACGACTTGATATGTCGGAGTACATGGAAAAACATAGTGTTTCTAAATTGATTGGATCACCTCCCGGCTATGTAGGCTATGATGAAGGAGGGCAGCTCACAGAGGCTCTAAGACGCCGTCCTTATTCTGTAGTGCTTTTTGATGAAATTGAAAAAGCACATCATGATGTGTTTAATATTCTTTTGCAGATTTTTGATGATGGACGTATTACTGATAGCAAAGGGCGGGTCGTTAATTGCAAAAATGCCTTGTTCGTTATGACTTCAAATCTTGGCTCTGATCAACTTTTAGAGAAAATGGAACATACTAAAGGTGAGATTTCTAAAGATTTTCTTCTAACCATTCTCGACCCTATCATCAAATCTCATTTTCGTCCCGAATTCATCAATAGATTGGATGACATTCTTCCTTTTCTGCCTTTAAGGAAAGCGGATATGGAAAAAATTGTGGTTATTCAGTTAAATAGCTTAGTCAAACGATTTCGCGATAAGAATATTAGCTTGTCGTGGACCAAAGAAGTGGTGGCTCAATTAGCAGAAGAGGGTTATGACCCTTATTTCGGTGCTCGTCCATTAAAACGTCTTATTCAGCAAGATATTATCAATATGCTTTCTAAAGCTATCTTAGAAGGTAAAATTCCAAGTGATAGCCATCTAGAACTTTCTTATGAGAAAAAAGGCGGCTATGCTTTTAAAGCGAATTTAGATTGACAAAAGATCTTGAGGTTCAACGATGCCAAGCGCTGCTCGGGCAGCTGACATAATGAAAAAGGTCCCACAGACAACTACTATTTCATTAGTCAGCTGACCGGCAGCAATAATGGCATTTTGGACAGCAAGAGAGATTGAACTCTCGCAAGATATTGAGGATATCGAAAAACCTTGTCTCAAAAGTTCTTTAGAAAGTTCTTCAATAGGGGCTGCTCTGCCACTAGGAGCCTCAACTAAATAGATATGCGAAGCTGCGTTTTTAATAAGATTTATACAGGTGAAGATATCTTTGCTTTTTGAAAGGCCTATTATAAAACGGATGGAGGTACCTGGGAATTGCTGATGCAAGACAGCGATCAAATGGCTGATTCCATCCGGGTTATGAGCAACATCAAAAATTAACGCTTTAGGTAGAGAAATATTAGGGAAAATGGTTGCTAGCCGGTCAGGCAGCCACGTCTCCATACGACAGGGTGGAGTAGCCTTAAGGCCCACTTCAATAGCCTGTTCAGTAATATGTAAATAGTTTAAAGCCGTGGCAGCGATGGAGTTGTTTTCAGCTTGAAAACAATCAAAAGAGCCTTCAACCCGAATGTAGGGCGAAGCATTTAGGGCTGCAATTTCTTGAATGGGTTTTGTTGGCACTCTAGGGCCTACGACAATAGGAATTCCGGGCTTAATAATTCCTGCCTTTTCCAAAGTTATTTCCTCTAGAGTATTTCCTAGGATTTCGGTGTGATCAAGGCTGATAGAAGTGATGATTGTTAGGAGAGGGTGAACAATATTTGTAGCATCCAGGCGACCTCCTAATCCTGTTTCGATCACTGCAATGTCCACTTTCTGCATTGCAAAGTAATTTAAAGCCACTAAAGTTGTAATTTCGAAAAAAGTTGCGGGAATATTTAGCTCTTCAGTTAATTTAAATACAATCAAGAGATGCTTTTTTGTCTCATCCTCACTAATCATTTCTCCATTAATGCGAATGCGTTCTCGAAAACATGCGATATGAGGGGAGGTGTAGATTCCAACCCGCTTACCTGAAGCTTCAAAAGCTGCTGCAATTTTAGTAGAAACAGACCCTTTGCCATTTGTTCCTGCAATATGAATGGAGGGGAATTTATTGACAGGATAGCCAAGAGCCTCATTGAGTTTTTGGCAGTTATCCAAGCCTAATTTAATGCCGCTATGCAGATTGACAGAAAAAAGACGTTCAAGAAGTTCTACATAAGTATATTGCATAGTTGAAATTAGATCGATTGAAGTTTATTAAGTACTGCTTGATATTTCTCTTCATCGATCCAAGAGCACCCTAAAGGAATGTGGGGCTTAATTGTTCCATGAAAGTCTGAGCCACCCGTAATTAACCAGTTTTTATTTAAAGCGATTTGCAACCATTTTTGATGGCGCTGGAGAGGAAAGTTACCATAATAGCTTTCCATCCCATCGAAATTCATTTCCAAAAGCTTTTTAATAACTCTATTACTTTTTTGGAGATGAGGATGAGCGATGATAGCGATTCCTTTAGACCTGTGGATAATATCTATCGTTTCTTCCACACTAAAGGGAGCACCTTGAGCATAACAAGATTTACCCTCTGCTAAATATCTTGCAAAGGCATCATAGATATTATTTATATAACCTTTCTTTATCATGGCTAAGGCAATATGGGGACGTCCAGTGCTATGTTTAAAGGGTTGTTCCAAATTGAATGGGCATGCTTCAATTAATTCCTCTTCGGAAATAGGCATTCCATGCTTATCTAATAGCTTTAAAATTTCTCTATTGCGCTGATGACGTCTTTCGAAGTGTTGATTACAGAAAGTTTGAATGATAGGCTCATCAATAGCAAAGCCATATCCTAAAACATGCACACTAACGTTATTCAGCATCGCCGAAAATTCGACCCCTGGAAGCAATGCAATGCCGGCTTCTTTAGCTGCAGGAAATGCGGATTTATAAGCTTCGATAGTGTCATGGTCAGTGATTGATAAAGCCGATAAGCCTATTTTTTTTGCCAACTGTATAATTTCTATTGGTGATAAAGATCCATCAGAACAAGTTGAATGACAATGAAGGTCAGCACGGTATGGGTTCATATATGCCCTGGACTATAAGGGATATAACGCACTTCTGTTTCAAGATTGAGGCCAGCTTCCTCTTTAATTTTTACCTGTATGTGATGGATCAAATCTAGCATGTCTTGACAACTAGCTCCGTTATTGTTGATTAAAAAGTTGGCATGCAGTGTAGACACAGCTGCTCCACCGATTGAAAAACCTTTCAATCCATATTGCTCAATAAGTGCGCCTGCATGACCGCAATCAGGGTTAACAAAGACGCAACCAGCTGACTTATCACCGTAAGGTTGTGTTTTAATGCGATAATTTACAATATCAATTTGCTTTTTGCGGGCTAAAGCATCCGCTTCCAATAGAAAGGTAGCCCCCACAATAGCGCCTTTACGTTTTTGAAAAAGGGAATGTCGATACGTGAATGATAATTCTTGTTTAGGAATAATTTCTAAGTAGCCTTCTTCATTGACAAAATCGACTAACTCTAAATGTTCACAAGTTTCATGTCCATTCGCCCCGGCATTCATGTAAACGGCCCCACCGACACTTCCTGGAATACCAGAAGCAAATTCTAGTCCACTCCATCCTTGGCGGGCCGACTGCACTCCCAAAAGCGAGAAACTGTAACCGGCACCCACATGAAATGTTCCGGAAGTGGGTTGCTCAAAAAAATCAATTTTATTAAGTAAAATACACCCATTGTAGCCGCGATCGTCAAATAAGGTATTTGATCCTTTACCTAGAACGAAGTAATGAATGTTATGTGAGCAGCAGAAGGCTATTGCTGCTTGCATGTCTTCAATTGTGCGTATTTCTAAAAAGTAGCGGGCGGGTCCTCCTATGGCATACGTGCAAAAATCTTTTAGTAGGATATGCTCAGAGAAGACTGGCTCTTTACTTTTCATTCATCATCCAATTCGGGCTTTTGTGGCGGATTCAAAGCTGCTTCTAAAGCTATTTGTTCACTTTTGGACAATTCGGCAGCTGACAATGAAACCTGTTTTATGTCTACTGGCTCCCCAAGGCTCTGTTTATAAAGCGCGTCCAGAATGGCATTCACAAAAGAAGCCGATTCCTTCGTGCCAAATTTACGGGTCATTCGCATAGCCTCTGCAAGCGCAACTTTTGGAGGAATTTCATCATCAAATAATAATTCATACAGTCCTAGGCGTAATACATTGCGCTCCACACTCTGAATTCTTTCAAAAGTATATGATTGCGATGTTTTGCCAATCATAGCATCGATTTCGGAAAGTTTTTTAAGGATCTTTTCAACGCGTGAGAGAGCTTCTTTGGTCACTTTCTTAGTGATCGCTAACTCATGCATTATCAAGTCGACCATGTCATCTTCATCACCACGTCCAACATCATAACTATAAAGCAATTGGAACACAGCTTCCCTAAATTTTTGAGCAGGCACGGACATACAGGAATAAATCCTTTTTGAGAGTAAAAGTTCAGATTTTGTGCCACAGGCACTGCCCGTATGGGCTAATACACAGTATAGCGCCGGAGGCAAAAACCGTGGGTAAATAGCAAAAAAACACCTGAGCCCCATAGAGGCTGACAGAAAATAGAAGGAAATAGATGCCTTTGGCGAAGCCCCTCGAGTGCGTCGGCTTTGCCAAATGTATGATCTATTTTCTTCGATTTCTTGTCAGCTCCTGAGGGCGATAATTCTTTTCGAAAGATGAGCATTTAGACCCAACATGACAAAACGCTATTATAGAGCAATTTCGCAACTTTCGCAATAAGTTATTCGACTCAGCGTCTATTGAAAAAATTTGATTGACTTCAGGGTAAGCATTGGATGAGTACCTTGTTGCCGGGGAGCCGATACTATCTGATATTAAGCCACAGATATTAGCGGCTCACCGGCAATAAGGTACTCATTTTAAAAAAAGCTTGTGACTTTTTACCAAAAACAAGATAAAAAGAAATGTACGAGTTTTATTTCAGGAGATGTTGCGATGCCGTTCGATTTGGATGTTATTAAAAAGTTTTACAGTGAATTACCCGCTAAACTAAACGCCGCTCGGCAGCTAGTTCATCGCCCACTCACACTTACAGAAAAAATACTATACACCCATATCCCTGAAGCCTTAACTCATGTGCCTTCACGCGGAATGACTTACATCGATTTTTCTCCGGATCGTGTCGCCATGCAAGACGCCACCGCCCAAATGGCATTGTTACAATTTGATTCTTCCGGACGTAATCGCACGGCAGTGCCAAGCACGGTGCATTGCGATCACCTGATCCTTGCCGAAACAGGTGCTAAAGAAGATTTAGATCGTGCAAATCATGAAAGTAAAGAGGTTTTTGACTTTTTACAAAGTATATCGAATAAATACGGCATTGGCTTCTGGAAGCCAGGCGCAGGCATCATTCACCAAGTTGTACTTGAAAACTACGCCTTCCCAGGTGGTATGATGATCGGTACAGATTCTCATACTCCCAATGCCGGCGGCTTAGGGATGATTGCCATTGGCGTCGGTGGAGCTGATGCTGTCGATGTCATGGCCGGAATGCCTTGGGAATTAAAATTCCCAAAAGTCATTGGGGTTAAATTGATAGGGAAGTTAAATGGTTGGGCATCCTCTAAAGATGTGATTTTAAAACTTGCCGGTATATTAACCGTTAAAGGCGGCACTGGAGCAATTATCGAATATTTCGGCGAAGGAACAAAGTCGATTTCTTGCACAGGTAAAGGGACAATATGCAATATGGGCGCCGAGATCGGAGCAACCACTTCTATTTTCCCATATGATCATCGCATGGCTGATTATTTACGAGCCACAGAGAGAGCGGACGTAGCCGCATTGGCAGACGGTGTTTCCGACTGCCTTCGAGCTGATACAGATGTCGAACTTAATCCTGAAACTTACTACGATCAAGTTTTCGAAATCGATCTAAACTCCCTAGAACCATATATTAACGGTCCTTATTCACCTGATCGAGCCTGGAAACTATCCGAATTTGCCGAAGCGGTTGATGCCCACGATTTTCCTGAAAAATTGTCTGTAGCGCTTATCGGCTCATGTACTAATTCTAGTTACGAAGATATTGAAAGAGCTGCCAGTATTGCAAAACAGGCTATCAGGCATGGATTAAAAGCAAAATGCCCTCTAACAATCACTCCAGGTTCTGAACAGATTCGTGCTACTATTCAACGCGATGGTCTTTTGGATACTCTGGAAGCTATTGGTGGACTTGTGCTAGCTAATGCATGCGGCCCATGCATCGGTCAATGGAAACGGCATGATGTTGTCTTCGGAGAAAAAAATTCCATTCTAACATCTTATAATCGCAATTTTTCAGGCCGTAATGATGCTAACCCAGGCACACATTCATTCGTGGCCAGCCCTGAGATTGTGATTGCCATCTCACTTTCTGGTCATCTTAAATTTAATCCTATGAAAGACACATTAACCAATGATCAAGGGCAAATCATCAAGTTACAGCCGCCGCATGGTGAAGAACTGCCAAAAAATGGTTTTGATCCAGGGGAATCAGGTTACGTACAGCCTGCTGCCGACGGCTCAAAAGTACAGGTGGATGTTGATCCTAAAAGTTCTAGAATCCAGTTGCTTAAGCCATTTACTAAGTGGGATGGCGCCGATCTGGTTAATCTATATCTTTTGGCTAAAATTGAAGGTAAGTGTACAACCGATCATATTTCTCCTGCAGGTAAGTGGCTACGTTTCAGGGGTCATCTTGATAATATTTCTGATAATATGTTTATCGGTGCAGTCAATGCTTTCCGTGAAGAAATTGGACGAGGTAAAAATTTTACAAATGGCGAAATTGAAGCCTTTTCTAAAACTGCACGCGATTATAAAGCTGCTGGTAAGGGCTGGATAGTGATTGGTGATGAAAATTATGGCGAAGGTTCTTCGCGCGAACATGCAGCTATGGAACCAAGGTTTCTCGGTGGGCGAGCAATCATTGTAAAAAGCTTTGCGCGTATCCACGAAACCAATTTAAAATAACAAGGGATTTTGGCCTTAACTTTTGCCAACCCTACAGATTATATTAAAATTTTAGAAGATGACCTTCTTTCGATTATCGGTCTAACTACATTTTCCCCTGGAGTGCCTTTGACTTTGCGCTTACGACATGCAAATGGATATTCAGAAGAAATCTTACTTAACCATACTTATAATGAAAGTCAAATTGTGTGGTTTAAAGCAGGAAGCGCTCTTAATCATCTTAAAAAGTAAGAACTAATTAAATGGCTTTAATTTCATACTCTAATCCTCCGGGTTAGAGTATTCATTTTCGAATACACTGCGCATTTTCCATATTTAAAATTTATGTGTCTTATAAGCAATCATGCAAAAACGATTTACTATGCAATCATTTTTTTTACAATTACTATAAATAAATTAATATAGTATTATTTATTCATTCATTTAATTATGATTGTAAAAAAGCCCATCACAAAACGTTTAAATATTCAAGAGTGGCATATAAATGATATCTACCATTTAAAGGAATATTTAATTTAATTAATTTAATATGGAGAAAAATCATGCCTTTTGAACTTAGAAGAAATAGCGTTCCAACACCACCAGTACAATATTCTGAATCTTGGATGCAAACACCCCCCTTATTAAGTGACCTGAAAGACTGGTCACATGCTGCCAAATTAAAAGCTAGCTTGACGGTTCCACAAATTAACGAAATTACAACCTTATTTTCTAAAACCTTTGATATTTATACCCATCTAGATGAAGCATTTATAGGAGGTAGAGATCTTTTTGAAAGGGAAATAGTAGGAATCGAAGGTTTAAAAAAAGAATGGAAAATTAAAATTGTGCGTCAAATTAAATTATTTTTAGATATTATTGGCAAACATGAAAATTTAAGTCTTTTAAGCAAAATGGAATCGGCATATGAAAATCAGCTTGTTAGCCTTAATGAAGCAATTTGCGTGATTAAATCTTTTAAAAGTGATGTTAGTAAGAAAGGCTTGACAATCATTTGGGATGATGTTGAAGATGAAGTAAAGCAAATTTTTTCTGGATATGAAGAATATTTCGTCAAAATGAAAGGGGAAAAATCCTAAACAGGATAGCAAATTAAAAACTTTTGAATTTTTAATCTAATCTAATCAAATTTAATTAGAGGGAAAATATGACTTCTCAAGTAATAAATAAAAGTGTGTGCCAGGTTCTACCAACTCAGGTAGAATATTGCGATTATTGGAAAGAAGAACCCCCATCTACCATAACAGTAAGTGATTGGTGTCGTACTGTGCAATGGAGAGCTATTGAGACTTCAAAGAATAGAATAATAAACAAAAAAGGCAAACCCGAAATTCATGGCCTGACGCTCGCGGGTGAAATAAATGAAATAACCTCCTTATTTTCAAATACCCTTAATTTATACAGAAACCTAGAATCTTTAGAGAGCGGTAAAGCAAGAAAATTAAAAAGTAAAATTATCGATCAAATTAAAATATTTGGGGAAATTATTGGAAAAAAAGGAAGCGTTAATTTATTCACTAGAATTGAATCAGAATATAGAAAGCAACTAATAAAATTAAAAAATGCGGCTGAAGCATTCGGGGATCAAGGACATGTTGATAAGTTCATTGATCAAGAATTTATAGCTAAAATGAAAGAAATTGAAGGTTTGCTAGAGGAAAAATTAAAAAACAAATCTGCACCTAAATTCTCTTATTACTTAAATGAAATAGAAACAAATTCGGATATTTTTGTACCGGAATCCGATACTGAATAGTAAGTTAGGTCTTCATACCAGAACGCATAAGTTGATTTCTTGAATAGAAGTGCGCGGCGAAGCTGTCGCACTTCTAGCTTGCGCAAAGTCTACCCATGTTTGCACGAAGAGTTGTTTTATGGCCTTGTCCCCTTAGCAAGGAAAGCTTTCGGTCGTAGAACATACCCTTCTCTTGTTCTTTGTCATTTTCATCGATTACCCAAAACAAGTTTCCGACTCAAACCAATAGAAATCAAAGAAAAATAAAATTAATAAAGCAACTAGAGGTTTTTAATTTAACTAGTTTCACCTGCTTTCCGCCAGTCCACGATACTAATATCAAAAGACTTAGAGGAAATTTTTACTTAAATTTCTCAGCTGAGTCTTGCACATCTTAAATACAACGTGAGAAATCGAATTTTACAAACTATTTTTATAAAGCTTATTTATAACGTAGTTGAAACGTGAATTTTTTTCTGGTTTTTTTAGAGCGAAAATATCTTTTTCCTCATTGGCAGTCTCAGTCATTCTAATATCATCTTTTTTTATAATTTTTTTAATATCTTCTTTTTTTATGTCGATATCTTTTTGAATTTGCATGATAAATGCTTTTATCATTTTTTCATCCCAATGTTTTGCATTTTCAAGAATAGATGATAGAATATATTCATTAAAATTTCCTGGTCTTTTCAAAATCTTAACTGCATTCTCTATAGTAAGAGGCTTGCTTTTTTTTGTTTTTACTAAGTTATTGAATGAATCTGTGCTAATATCGAGTTTGTCATCAGTAATAATTTTATCTTCATTTTTATGATTCATGCTCGCAATAATTTTATTAATTAAATTATTTATTAAAAATAGATATTGTTTAATTTCTTCATGTATTTCAGGATCGTGGTTGCCTCCATTTGCAGTAACATCCGTGCTTATTTCATTCATTAAATTCTGTATTAGCCTAAGAAATTCGATGGTCTCATGAGGAACTATTTTTTCTTTTCTTTCAGTAATTTGTAACACATTATTAAGCAGTGAAGAAAGTTTTTGGGCTATATCAGTATGTGATAGCTCTGTGCCCATAGTATTAATTTGATTAGAAATAATTTTAAAAGATTCCCCATGCTCTCTACTTTTTAATTGATAATTCGATAATTTAAACATAATGAGCGTTGTAGCTTCACTAAAAACAATTTTTGTTTTTTGGCTATCTGTTCGAGAAAGGATATCATCAGCTGGTAGTGGAGTTAAAGATACTTTTTTTGACCTTGATTCTAGTTGAAAGTCGGATCTTTCCCTAATAGAAGATCTATTGTTAATATTAAACTCAAACATTCTTTCAGCATTTCCATTAATATTTCCTATTTCGCCTATTACTTGTTTAGCCGCATTGTTACACTTTTGAATAACATCTTGATTAACCATGGCAATTTGATCTTCTTGACTACTTATAATATCTTCATTCATACTAATAATATCTTCATTCATACTAATAATATCTTCTTTAGCACTAATAGAATCTTCTTTAGAAGAAACTTTAGCAAAATAATTCATATTTTCTTGTTCTACTTCAGCTTTGATCAATTCTAATTTTTTTTTATCAATTGCTAGATTTAATTCATTTTTGGCTTGATCCAATTCTAAATTACTGTCTAAAATTTCTTGCTGGCCGGCTGCAAGTGCATTTTCATCTTCCATTAGAAGTAAAGCCAATAGTTTTTCATCTTCAGATAGTCCTTCCTCTATTTCTTTTGAAGAATTTTCCGGCAATTGGTCTTCAATCTTCAAGAATTGAGGGGATATTTCTCTTTTACATAAAGGTGCATAATTTGAAATCTCTTCTAAAGGATTGATTTCATTTAAAATGGTAGAAGCAACTAAATTAATAGACAGATCCTTTGGGGATAATATGGTAATTGATTTTTCCACTTCTGAATTAGATGAAGCTGCGTTAAATACGATAAATTGTTCTGCGGATTTTGATTGTTCTAAACTCATGCGAACCTCCATAAACCTACATATATTATATAAAGTTAACGCTTTAAATGTAAATAAATTTAAAATATTTACTTACTGTTAATAAAAAAAAGAATCACCTTTAAATTTTTTAATCATATTTTAGTTACTTATCATTATATTTTTGGCAATGTTAAGTTTTAAAAAATAAATATGTTTTGAAAATATTGATTTTATATTCAAATCTAGGTACAATATGCAAATTCATGATCTTATGCATTTATACTTCGTTTTAAATTCACTATGCGGGATTTCTTAGTTATAGATAATGTAAGACAAATAATTGAGAATTTTAACAAAAAATTTTAAAAAAATATTAGGAGACTTTTAATGTCATTATCAGTTGGAAATATATATCGAGGGTCAAATGAATGCACAAATGGGGCGGAACTACAAAGAGTGTTAGGAAAAGGCTTAGAAGCCGTTTCTTACATTGAAAAGGCTGTGGAAGCGATTCAAAAAACTGCTAGTGCGCAGGAAAAGAGTGCTATTGCGCAGGAAAAGAGTGCTATCGCAAGGGCAAATAGCGCTATAGCCCGGGATCAAAGTGCTATTGCAAAGGAAAAGAGTGCTGCTGCAAAACAAGAATGTGCCGAAGCCGAAACCAGAAGAGATGGTCATGTAGACCTTGCCAATCAATTAGGTGAATTAATACTTACTAAATCTGCTGACATTAGAAAATTGGAAGAAGATCAAGTTGCTCGTAAAGCACAGTTAAAAGCTGAAGGGGATGAACGAGCAGCTAAAATAGCAGCGCTTCGAGCAAAAATTGCTGCAGAAAAGGCCCAAAAAGCTGTTCCTGTTAGTTAGTTCAAACTTGATGATTTCAGCCTATGCCCATAAAAACTAGGGTGAGAGCTTTATGTGAAAGAAGAGCCGGGTGACTGACTCTTCTTTCAATAATCACTATAAACGCAATCACTCTGGATCTAAAGTTTCATGATCACTTTTTATAGATATTATACTTTTAAGAGAGCTCAAACAGAGTGAACTTCAGAAATCTTTGATACAACGATTTGTAACCTAAAATCAAGATTTTTTTGTTAATGACATTCCTGATAAATTTATAGCTTTCTTAAAAGGAACAACTGTTGCTTCTTTAAGCAACTGGATCCAAAGCTGTTTTTCGTCGGCAGTCAATTCGGTTTTTTTACTTGTAAATCCTATGCGATGAAATCCTGATTTGGTAAAAAATCCTTTCGCAATTTCAGTTTGTGCAGGAGTGTCAAAGTAGGGTTCATGTAATGTCCATTGATAAATAATGTCATTTTTATTTTTTTCAATGGTTACCCATGTGACTTTTTTTCCTGGATAGGATGACAGCGTCATTTTTTTAAGGGTCGCAGCTACCACTTCTATCTTGCTATGTACTGTAGGGTTTTCGTCGAGATGTCTTAGATCAACGTATTGAATGCCTATAAGCTCTGACCAATTCTCAGGTGTTTGATTTATAGGAATCCGTTCAACTAACAAACTTGCTCCATTCTGCCTTGAAATTTCTTTCCAGTTCGATTGTTCATCAGAAGATAAATTCAATATAGCAGTTTCAGTTGGGTAGCCTTTATAATCGGATGCAGTTTTAGGAGTAGCTTCTAAAGGGTTTTGCGAAGTTAAGCATATAGTGACAAGACAAAATAGCATTTTTTTCATATTTTTTTTCCATTGTAAAGTGTGAAAATCGTTTAATTTTAAAACATTGGATGTACACTAAGTATACCATTCTCAAATTGAAAATTCCCATTTCTTATTTTTTCCATACTTACAGTTCTCAGGGCTGTTTTATTATTTTCTAGGGCTGCAGTTACCCTGAGCACTATTAGTGACTTCACCAATCTTTAAAAAAGAAAAGTAAAAAAGAGAATCTAGAGAGTGAAAAATGAGGAACTAGTCCCTAGTTCCTCATTTTTGCTCATCCTATTCTTCTTTTAGGAAATAGAGGATTAAAAAACCTGGATTATATTCGCTAAACCCATTCATAAGTTTAAATAGAAGTATCACAATAGTTGATAGATTTAATTATTTTTTAACTCGTTATTTACGATGGCTAATGCCTCCTCATACGGTTCATTAAAATATCTCTCAAGCATTTTTGTTCGAGGGTTATAGGAACTATAAAAGAGTATACCATCTAGCTGTGATACGAGGGAAACACCGCCGGTTCCAAGCCAAACACATCCAAATTTTATATAATCTAAACCTTCCAAAAACATGATACTTACCTCGATCCCCTTGGTTGGAAAGGGATAGGGAATTAGATAATCTTTTAAATCATCTTGAGCATTTACTGCATTACGTATTTTTTCAATACTTTGAACTATCATTAGCCGTGCCTGAGCAATATCAACTTTTTGATAAGATGAAAATGTTATATTAATGGTTTTTATACCATCACACATGGCTCCACCATATCCACAAAGCTGAAAGTCTTCCATCTGTTGAATAATTTTAATTTCCTTTTTAACAACAGCGTCTACTTTGTCTATGTAGTCATATTTTTGTGAACAAGAAGATAAAAACAAAAAAAATAAAAAAAACATATTAATTCCCTTTTATTTGAAGATCAATAATATTTTGACCACATTTTTTTAACCCATGCATATAAGTTGGCCCTTCAATGCAATGGTCAATAAGGGGGAGTGATCGGGTGTTTAGGAATTCAATACTAATGTTATCAGAGAAAAAACTCCTAATTATGCCAATTCCATCTGCAACTAAAGGGATGGCATCGGTCGGGCTAATGAAGTTTTCAGCACTTCCAAAATCCTTTTTGGACACCATTTTAGCAGAGCCGAAAGTTTTAACGTCGATTCGACTACGTTCAGCAGGTGTGAGGAACATTTTCATGTCGGCTGCAGTTTGACCCCCTTTACTAAAAGTATAAAGCAAAACACGACCATTGGGGCCTACTTTTTTAAGCATCCCCCGTATCATTTCTGCGGCCTTTGTAGAAGGAGTTGACCTAAAACCTATTTTTTGAAAGATTGTTCTGCATATATCGTAAATAAATCCTGGATCTTTACAGTGGCTATAATAGACTGAAGAGTTTGCATGTAAGTTAGAAATTTTTTGTGCTCCACCTATTGTTGACTCAACGGTATTATTCATTCCAGGTAAATATCCAATGACGATATCATCTAAAAACTCTATTCCATAAATCTGTCCATTGGTTGATTGTGTTCCCTGATGATGCATTTCAAAAGTGTTTAAATTTCCATTTGTTGCAAAGTGATGCACAGCTGATAAAGAGTCGCGCAGAATAGGTATCGGGCACTGAGTTTGCCAGGTGTCGCAAATGTATTTAATGCCTTCGTTAATAGATTGAAGCAATCCACTAAAACCACCACCACTTTGCCCTTCAGTACTTAATCCATAGAGGTCGAAATTGGTCTGAGGATTATTTAAGACATAGGCATAGAGGTTTGGGCCTCCTTCGCGGCCAAGAGGATCTTGTGAAATCCAGCGACCAACAACTGGATCATAGTAACGGCGTCCAAAATAAACTAAGCCACTTTCATTGTCCACACGTTTACTTGAAAAGCACCAAGGGGATACTGAATCATTAAACAACTCTTCACCGAAGGAGGAATAACGATAGGTTTCGAAAACTAATCCTGTCTCAGCTTCAACTAAGCAGGCAACATTGCCTGCATGGTCATGGATGGGGGCAAAGACTTTATTGTCGATCTCTAAAGCAATGGCTGCGCCTATCTCAGCCCCTCTTCCTATTCCAAGTAATCTCAATTCGACAATCTCATCATTAGAATTTAACGATCCGATCTCATTTTGATCCTGATAAATGTATTTTATCGTCTTTTCAAATACCCACTCATCATTAGTCCCTCGTTGATATAGTGATTTGCTCAAGCGACGATTTGCTTCATCATAAAAATAACGGACTTGGCGTAAGCCATTAGTCAAACTTGTTAAGCGGTCAAGGGCATCGTATGTAAAGCATATCGTTTCATTCGCAGAGGCTTTATTTAACATATTACCGTTTAAATCGTATGTATAGACAGCATCGCCATCACTCAGCATTTGATTTAGATCATTGTGTGCATGGATATTACTGTCCTTAGCCGTTCGATTATACAACGAGTCGTATTGATAGTTGTGATTCGTTACACCCCTTTCGCTTAGTAATTGATAAAGATCGTTATAACTATAATTTAAGGAGACCTCTCCATTAAAATCTCTGAGCCGTTCCTCAGTAAGGTTGCCTACCACGTCATAAGTCAAAGTTTCTTCCCAATGCACTGAATGAGCCTGTTTTAAGCGGTCATTTTTATCGTAACTATAATTTAGATTTCCAGCTCTACCTATTAAGCTTGCCTCCATAAGACAGCCAGATAGGTCATACCTATTATAAACATGTTCGTAAGTAATTGTATTTTGAGAAGAAAGACGTTGTATTTTCTCTAAAAATGGGCCTCGATATCTGAAAGCAATTCCGGTTCTATTAGGTAAGGATACATTGATGGGGCGTCCCATGGCATCATATCCAAATCCTAAGGAAAACCCATGTGCCAAAATTTCCTCAATCAATAGGCCACATTGATCATATTTTTTAATGGTCGATGTTTTATTGATCAAATCATTGATTTTTATGGGATGATTATTTTGGTCGTAGGTATAGCTATAATAGATGGTATGATCTGAAGAATATAATGATGAAAGTCGACCCAAGGCATCATAGGTGTAATAAAGAATCGTTCCATCTGCTTTAACAAATGAAGATTTTTGGCCATAGGCGTTATAGTTGATCTGAGTGTATTTTTGTTCCGGGGTGCCAGCAGCTTCATAACAAGCAATAGGCCTGTTTAGCATATCATGCACAAGTTTTGTTACAACGCTGCGCTCTGAAGAGCCTGAAATGATTTTATCTATCAATAGGCAACGATTGCCATTATGATCGTATACGAAATCTTGCTGCTGAAGGATTATCCCGGCGCTATTTTTTCGAGTCGTAGAAACAACCCTTCCTAAAGTATCAAAAATGCTTACTGCCGTATTTCCAAGAGCATCAGTAACCTCTAGAAAATCAACATTTTGACCGACAGCATTATAATAGTTGAAGGAACGCTTTGTGAGGATTTGATTTCCTTCACCATCGGTTATAATAGAAGGGGTGCCATAGGAGTCGAATACTGTTGTAGAAGTGTTACCATCGCCTGTGCGAGTTTCAATAAGCTGGCCAGCAGCATCGAAGGTGTAGTTGGTCTTAGTAAAAATGCCTTTGCTATCTTCAATACGTTCTTCAATGATGCGATTGAGAAGATCATATTCTTGAGTTTTGACAATCACATCGTCAGGATTAGGTCCATAATGCTCGATAGATGTTTTAAGTCGACCTTGGGCATCATAAGTTAAAGATGTTAATGACCCAGCGCGTTGTTTGCTCTTGAGTGCCCCATTAGAATAATAATTAAAAAAAGTAACTTGCCCCATGGCATCTGTTTCAGAAGTTAAGTGGAAGCCATTATATGTCGCACTTGTTTCAGATAATAATTCGCCGGAATAGGTTGTTATTTCTGTTTTAACAATTCGTCTCAAAGCATCGTAGGAATAAGCGGTTTTAGTTCCATTCTTAGCACAAGCTGCGAGTAATAAGCCATCCTTGCTATAAATATTGCTTTCAGTAGATCCGTCAGAATAGATTGTTTTTGCTACTTGGCCCCGTAGCGTATAAGACATCTCTGTTTTATTGCCTTGGCTATCCGTCATGCTTGCGACATTGCCCATAAGGTTGTAGGTTTTTGTCAAAGTAGGGGAGGAATAGGTTCCTGTTTCATCTGCGACTGTTGGATAAGTAATGTGTGTCACACGGCCAAAGGCGTCATATTCGTAATGCGTTCCATTATTAAAGCTGTCTTGGAGGGTGACGAGTTGACTGAGGACGTTATAGCAGTAAGAAATGCTTCTCCGCGTTCCGTCAGTGTGAATTTCGTCTTGGCGAACTAAACGATTTGCAAGGTCATAAATAAACTCTTTATGTTCATTAGGATTGAACCCCTGCTCGTAAACACAATTCCCATTAGGATCATAGCGCCATTCTGAAATCTGTTGGAGAGCATTAACTTCTCTGATCAGATTACCCATCGCATTATAGTCCCAATATAATGTGTAAAGATAGTTTTCAGAGTTGTCATAATGATCTTGCTTTACAAGTAAGCCTTGAGTGTTATGTGTGTTAACAACCTTATTTATTAAAACTTCCTGACCAGATGCTATATCCAGACATTTTTCAATAATAACTTCAGGATAACCAAATGGATAGGTGGTTCGAGGGTAGTAGTAGGTAATATGCCTTTGAGTTACACTAGTTAAATTGTTTCGATCTTTCGTAGAACCGTCATCAATAATTTTTTTAGTTATTGATGCTTCGATATTGTATTCGTAAAATTCACGCAGAAGAATTTTATTTGGTTCCCCAATAAATTTTGCACTTAGCCTGTTAGCATCCTTTTCATATTCAAAAGAGCTTTCATGAAACCCGTCGCTTTCCCATAGAAGCTGATTCGCGCCATTTTCCGAATATCTCAACTCTTTTCTGAAGAATTCACAGCCATTTTCTGCCGCCTTGCCATTTTCTAAAATCACAGGAGTGATTGTGTTGTGACCAGAAAGATTTCCGTAAAGAGCATCTTGTAGCACATTCCCTGCACTATCATAAGAATATGTACGTGCAAATGCAAGCGCGCCTGACTCGGATGCAAGTGTCCGGGCGCTTAGATAGCTTCGTTCTGATAATAGACTTGACCAAAGTAAACTTTCTCTTGAATATAAGCTTCCATCACTAGCAAATCGGTCGATATGTTTTAAGCGTTGGTCTCTGCCATATGTATAAATGGATTTATTACTTAACGCATCTAGAACCTTTGTTGACCCTCCTCTGGGGGCATCCTTGTCTTCGTGATGTAATAGGGGGTTAATAGTATAATAAAAGCGATATGTATTTATGGCGGTATTGTCGCAGCCTACAGGTGCTTGTATAGCCCTTACACGGTTGCGTATTAGGTCATCTTTTTTGGATATTTTTACAATGTCCTCGCCAACAATATTGCCGCCTTTCCGGTAATACTTGATGTTCAAAAAGCGACCATCGGGTCTGTTCTTACGGCGAACGAGCATTTCTACATCTTTTTCCCCTTCAATATAATGATAGGTTTCTGTCGGACCATCGCTTCGTTCAACTTTTTTTAGTAGATTTTCACATCTATGATCATGTCTTGAGAGCATTTCAAAATAGTAGCGTACGCTACGACCATCTCCAGCAACCACATCTTGATGGGGAAATCGTGTATAGTCGGAACGCTTTAAAGGAACATAATTAACAATCCCTGTTAAAGTATCATTAGGGCTTCTTACTTCAACTTTAGTGAGAATATCATAACGAGCGCGGCGATAATAATCGCCATGATGCTTAATTCCCATATAGTGATACTGAAAAGTGTTCCCTGAAGATTTAGTCTCTTTAGAAAGACAATAAGTTTCTGATAAGGAGCAAGGTATCGTATATTCTTTAACTCCTTGAAAACCAGTAAAC
>JACDGH010000122.1:608-7618 GCA_013815395.1 Parachlamydiaceae bacterium | reverse complement strand
GTATCATGATGGATGCCAAACCACGCATGCTGGTAAATCTTGATTGGCTAAAATCGAGGGATGATTTACGACTTCTCAGCTCAATTAAATATGGAGTGTCAGGCACCTCAATGACCCCTTGGGGAGATTTAACAAATTCACTACAACGCTTACAACTAGTCATGTACATTCGCTCACTTAGCCAGGAAAGCACTCTAAGGGGCCAACTTACAGAAGGCTTATATTATGCGTTTGCAAAAACTTCAGATGAAATTGAAAGTTCACGCATGGCCGAATATGCCTTATTAGAAAGCTCCCAAAAGCAACTCGCGGAACTAAAAAAACAAATAGATATTTCTTCAGAGCAGGATCAATCCCCCAAAGGAATTGAGGTTGCCTTGGAAAAATATAAGCAACAACTTATATTGTCAGCTTCTCTCAAACAGCATGAAGCCAATGATAAAAAATTATTAGATCTAAAAAAACTAATCAAAAGGGTAGAAGATATTTACAAAGAAATTGGCCTTGATTTGTTGAGAACTGACGTTAACCCTTCCGACTGGGATAAATTTATTGCTATCTTGCGCTCTAATGCAGAGCAGCGGAATCTGTCAGATAAGAATAAGGTACTCATTCAGCAAATAATTTCTAGTTATGACAATAAAGTTATTGAACTGCAGCAAGAAAAGAAAGCTATCCTTGGCAAGATTGCTTCTTCAAATCGTGCCATGGAACTAAAAGAACTCGATGCTCGAATCAATACTTACACAAAAACCAAGCACAAATTGCTCACAGGATTTGAAGAAATCAAGCAGCTTTATGAGAATGAAAAAGCTTTACAAAAAGAAGTTCAAAGCAAGGAAAAAAATTAAATAGTCATATGACAAATTCAAATACACAAATTAAGACTGAATACGAAGACACACCTGTCAAATTAATGCTCTATCCCGCTATCTTATTTCTGGTGGTGGGAATGGCCGTCGGCACTTATATTGCCTTTAATACTTTTATTTTTCCTGATTATTTTGCTGGTGAATATGTTCATTTTGGGAGAGTACGTCCGGTGCACGTTGGGACAGTGACATTATTATGGTTGCTATCAGCAAATATCGGCCTAATTTATTATTTTGTGCCGCGCCTGTGCGGTACATCTTTGTGGAGCCCAAGGATGGCTTATATTTCGGCCGGGCTATGGTGGTTTTCATTAATTATTGGAGTAGGTTCTTATCCCGCCGGAACCAATTTTGGCTGGGAATATGCCGAGCTACCTGATTGGGTGTTCATTATGCCCACTAAAATGATCACAACCATTGCTTGGGCTTTGGTGGTCATTAATGTTTTTATGACCATAGCTACCAGAAAGTATGAAAAAATGTATGTGTCTTTGTGGTATGTCATGGGTACAATGATATGGACCACATTTACATTCATTACAGGCAGCTATGGCATCAATTGGGTTCCTGAAGGGATCTCTAGAGTTAACGTGAGCTTTTTTTACGTCCATAATCTTGTTGGCTTAGTCTATACCCCCATGGGACTTGCCACAGCCTATTATTTCTTACCAAAACTGGCCAACACACCCATCTACAGCCACCGCTTATCGATGATAGGATTTTGGTCGATCGCTTTCGTCTATGCCTGGATAGGGGCTCACCACATAATGCATGGTCCAATGTCCCAATGGCTACAGACCACCGCTGTGGTATTCTCCATGTGGCTATTTATTCCTGTATTTACTGTAGTCACCAATCTTTTTGCCACCCTTAAAGACCAGTGGGCTTTATACACTCAAAGTGCTCCTATTCGCTTTTTGATGATGGGAAATATTTTTTATTTACTGACCTGCATTCAAGGTCCGCTTATGGCCCTCCGCAATATTAATGAAATCACTTCAAAAACAGATTGGGTGATTGGCCATTCTCACATATCCCTTTATGCAACTTTTACCTTTTTTGCCATTGCTGGTATTTACCAGGCTATCCCAGTAATCACGAAAAAGCCTTTGTGGTCTAAACGATTGGCAGATTGGCATTTTGGCCTAAACATGTTAGGAAGCGTGCCTTTCTTGCTAGCATTATGGGTGGGTGGATTTTGGCAAGGAATGCTTTGGGCTACCTGGGCCAATGGCACAAGTTATGCTGAATTTCACAATAACTTAACGATGCTGCCCTTTTTAGATACAATTGCCGATATGCGTCCCTTTTGGATTCTTCGAGGTATAGGGGGCTTAATTATTTTATTCGCAAACATGCTCTTTGTAGTAAATATCTTCAATACCATTGTGCTTAATCCTGTTAAAGAGAAAGACGTTAAAGAATCTGAAGTGAAGGTAATGGGATGAATGAAAAAGAAAAGCAAACTGATAAGAAATTGAATGCAACGCATCAAGATAAAGATCATTCGTCTAGAGGCATTTCAGCAGCATTGCATGGCATTGAATTATCGGCGGTTCTGACAATTATTGGCATTATTGTGCTATTTTCATGTTCAATCATTGTTACGCTCATTGCTCCACGCTATGTAGATCCTTCATGGACCTCAGCAAGTAGTCCCTATCAAATGCAGATGTATGAAATATCAGACCCTAACTTATACATCAGCAGCACGGTTAAGGGGGGATCGACCTTACAATTTGTCTATCACATCAAGCAAGATTTCACCTTATTGGCCTTTAAGGAAGCTGAAACGACCTTATTTGTATCCCCTCAAGATCTGAAAAAATACATCACAAGTCATGAGGAACCAGTGCTAAAGCTAACATCGCGCACGTTGTTATTGCGAAAGCCAAAAAAAACAGAACTTTTTAATGCAGTGGCAGAAGCTGACAAACGACGCGAAGTTGCCCAAACTGAATGGGAAACAAACCATCCCCAATGGAAAGAAGAGCAATTGCTGAAGCCCGCCTTTGAAATATTAGAATTGTATCAACCAGAGGGTAATGAAGCTTTTGCTATAGCACCTGAAGGCATATTAGAAAATTGGGTCGATCAAAACTATAAAATCCTAGATGAAACCGTACAACAAAAATATCATCAGGATCCTGGTGTAGTCTACATCAATAATCCTATGGAATATCGATTCTCCCATTTTACGTATGCAGGACAAGAAGGCTGGCGCTTTGACCCTGAAGGGAATGCTGTTAAGGATGTGCATGAACTGAAAAGCCATGCGCTTGGATTTCGTTCGCGTGCGGAGTTGATCACTCTTGGGGAACACATTTATGCTATCGAGGGTTGCTGGTATTGCCACACAGATCAAACTCGCACACTGATTCAGGATGTGGTGGCCAATGGTTCTGCTTCCTACCCGGCACCCCCTTCCTCTGCCAATGAATACATTTATCAAAAAATTACTTTCCCAGGAACCCGGCGGATTGGTCCAGATATCTCGCGCGTGGGAGTCAAACGCCCTAGCCGCGATTGGCATAAAGGCCATTTTTGGTCGCCGAAGACGGCTAGCCCCGGCTCCATTATGCCTTCCTTTCATCATTTTTTTGATGACGATCCGCGCGGTACATCTCGTTCCTCAATGGGTATTCCTAACTATCGGTTTGAAGCCATTTATCAGTATTTACTGACTAAGGGCACGCGCATTACTCCGCCCACACAGGCCTGGTGGTTAGGTAAGGACCCGGTTCAAACAAAGGAAATTATAGAAGGAAAACGACGTTGAGCATGCTAAATATTTATCATTTTTCTATTTTTTTTGGAATGCTACCTACAGAACGCGATACTAGTGGCATATATGGCGGAATTTTTCACTACTCACTTATTCTTGCCTTTATGGGAAGCGCTTTGCTTTCCTTTCTTTACTTTTGGAGTAAAGGTCAACTTGATATGGATGAAACCCCTAAGATACAAATGATGCATGATGAAATGATTAATGATGAAATGATGCATGATGAAATGATTATGGAAGATGAAAATGGGAGTGAGCATGACATCCGATAAAGACATTTTAGACAAAGACTTGGACAAAGACTTAGCCAAAAACATTGATAAGGAACATTCCGAACTAGAACTTTACGGGGACGATCGCATTGCCAGTTTAGATGCACGAGTGCCTTTCTGGTTAAAATGCAATTATGTTTTTTGGATCATTTTTGGAATTATCTGGTTTTTTATGTTTTGGAATGGCAGCACAATCAGCTTTTTTGATCGGGGTTATTGGCACGAATTGCAGGAAGCAGCCAATACAACCCGCCCTTCAATTAATCAAGATTTAGAATAAATCAATAGCAAGCACGGCGAGACGCTCTGGCTACCTTGGTAGCAGCTTTTATAGAGCCTATCAGCTATAAATACGCTTGATTGAATGTGCTAGGGCAAGAGATGCCCCATCGTATTACCGGTAAGTTATATTTTCATGTTCTAGTATTTGTATATACCATCCTCTAATTGAAAATTCTCATTTCATATTTTAAAGATTTGTAGAGCCGCACTTCCGAGGCTGACAGAAAATAGAAGGAAATAGAGTGTTTGTATTTGGCGAAGCCCCTGGAGTGCGTCGGCTCTGCCGCGCCCTTTAATTCAGTGGATTACCTTAAGCACCCTGGTATGTAGTTATAAAAGGACAAAAGCTAAAAATACTTTATTGCAAAATCATTATATTTCGCTCAACTGACCTCCTGAATTGAAGGGCGCGGCAGAGCCGACGCATTCCAGGGGCTTCGCCAAACGCAAATTATCCATTTTCTTCTATTCCCTGTCAGACTCGGAAGTGCGGCTCTACTAATCTTTAAAAATATGAAATGGGAATTTTCAACTAGAGGTTGGTATAAACATACTAGAACAGGAAAATATGACTTTAGATAAAAGGATGAGACGCCCTGACCCCTTGAAGACAAAATCTGGACTAGTTTTAATTTAATTTACGTTCAAATTAATCAAAATTTAATAAAAACTTAATTAAAAATTAATATTTTTAAGTTAAATTAATAAAAAAATTTAGATATCAATCCAAATTGTTGGATAAATATATCTAACTAGCAATAATTATATTATTACATCAAATGGAGTTCGTTATGAGCATAAACAGTAACTTAAAAAATAAATCGTATTTAGATGATCTATCCCTTGAAGTCCGAACCCTCCACCAAGCTAATGTGCAGGCAGCCAAAACCCCTGAACCTGATTCTGATATTCCTTCAATTTCTTACACAACTGCGTCAATATTTAAAGATTTGAACTCTAGTCCATTAGATGGATTGACATATCCTCTAGCAGAAAAGACAAAAACATTAAAAAGCACTGTTGCAAAACTAAAAGATGCTAAAGATAATAATACAATGAATAAAATTTTTGGTGTGCTTAAAGCAGCATTGCATATCGCAATTATTGTTGGTGGAGTACTAGGGTGTATTGCAGCAACTGCTGCAGGACCAGGCGCGGTAGCAGGTGTGGCAATCGGCGCCTTACTTGCCGCTTATGCCCTAGGTAATATATATGCAATGACTAGTGAATGCGCACCTCAACAAAATGATTGTGTGAGTGTTTGGGCGAATTCCGTAATAGGTTTTATTTGGCCGCTTATTGAAGAATTTGGAAAAGTAGATAGAAATGAAACTGAAGTGAAGAAATTAAAACAAGAAGTAGCCCAAAATTACGAGCTGCAAAAAAAATTCTTTGAGGGAGATCTTAGTCTTTTAATTAAAGCACTAGAGAGTAAAATCATAGAAACAGAGGATTCATTGAAGGCTATACGCCAACTTCCTATGATTTCGGAAGACGGAATAAAAGAAACCACCAAAAAATCAGAAATTTATAAAAAAGCACTATTTGAGCTTAAAACAGCAATAGTTTTTTACACTTTGTCAAACTAACCTTTATTCAAACCAAACTGATGAGTTTTCCAGAGGAATAATTCATCAGTTTAGCTTGATCTTGGCATCATATGCTTCTCAATACTTTGGAATGGCCGCACTGTCATTTTTTTTGATCGGGATTATTAGCACGAATTACAGGAAGCAGCCAATACAACCCGTCCTGCCATTATTCAGGATTAGAAAAAAGAAAGAGCAAAAAAGAAGAACCAGATCCCTGGTTTAACTATTAAATTGATAGTCACCCACACCTTCGGTTACGCACGCTTAAGCTCGCTTCTCCTCCAGTGTGGGCTACAAAAAGAGATAAAAATGAGCAAAAAAGATTAGAATTATAACATATAATTATGAGTATACAAATTTATCGCAAGAGATAATCAAACCTTGTTTTGCATTTTTGCTCATTTTTCGGCTAGGTTCAAAATCAGCGGAAATTGGGTAACAGTAGACGATCAAAAACCTGCCCATTTTTAGACTGATTTTTAATAAAAACTGCTTTAGTGAATTGGTTTATGCGGCTTGTATGAACAGTTCGAACCCTAACATCTCTAACCAATGTTTATGTTCTTTTCCAGTCAGTAATTCTTTAAGACTTTTTCCTACTCTTTCCTTGCATTCACTACGCATAAACCTTCGATGATTCAAAAAGAACTGTAAAAACTCTAAATATTCATTCCCGAGCTCTCTTCTCAAAGTAAAATAAGTTCTCAGCCTGCTGTTTATGTTTTCTACAAGGGAATTAGCTCTTACCGTGCTATTTAAGATTTTATCAACCATGGAATCTATCCAATAAAATTTCTGTCCAAGTCGTGCTCGCAATTCTGTATATTTCACCAATGTTTTTGACTTGATGAAGACAGGCCTTTTAATTGATAGACATCAAAAATATCTTTCAAAGGCACTTCAAACTCTTTAGACAACTCTGAAAAGCGCATTTCCATTATAGGGACAAATTCTAAAAGATTATCATTATGATTTTTAAGGTATGTACGAACACGTTCAATTTGTTGCCTGCACAAGCTTTCACGTATTTGCAATTCTTCAACAAAGAACTTAAGGAGTTCTTGCCTATCTGCATACGATGGACCAACCAACGAAAGAATGTCGTTTTTAAGCCATCTGTAGAGGGTTGTCATATCTTCCAAAAGTAATATTGCTTTTCTGCTTGTTTCCTCCGCATCTATTAAATCTTGCCCTAAACCTAATTGTT
>JACDGH010000122.1:0-598 GCA_013815395.1 Parachlamydiaceae bacterium | reverse complement strand
ATCTTCACCCCTCCATTTCCCCCAGGGGCGGTAAATTTTATATTTAATGTCTTCAACCGCTTTTACTGCATTCATTGCTCGATTTTCAAGATATTCGACAAGCCCCAAAAATGGTTTAAGAGCGTGAAATATATCGCCATGGGCGGGCGTTTCCGGCCATGCATCTTTTTGGCCTCTTCTTGCTGCATTTCCTCCATCTATTACAGTAAAATTAGGAGCAAGTCCTTGTTCCTCTTTAAGATCCAAAAGATGTACACCCCAACTATTTGCATCAGCTACTTCCTCTAAGCTGAGGAGATAGCAATATGTTGAACGCGCACAGCAGCCTACGAGGACTGGATTGCCTGCTTGATAAATTTCATCGTGGAGCCCTTCTTTTATTTGAGATAGATCTTGCTGATGATTGATTTTTTTTGCTTGTTCAAGATTACTATGTACAATGTTGTGGACTGTTCCTTTACATATTTTATAATCGAATAAATCTCGAAAAAGTTCACTGACGCCTTGGTAAGAAGCTCTGCATGTAAAAATCGACGCCAACACAGCTTGTTCAAGCCATTTTTTTGTTACAGGGATGTGATAGAGGACCTTATTATCA
>JACDGH010000001.1:12300-34339 GCA_013815395.1 Parachlamydiaceae bacterium | reverse complement strand
GTTTAGACATGAATGATGATCAAATTCATGATGTTTTTAATGAATGGAATAAAAGCGAGTTAAGCGGTTATTTAATAGAAATAACAAGTCAAATTTTTGTTAAAAAGGATGCAACAACAGGTAAAAGACTTATTGATGAGATTTTGGATGTTGCGCGTCAAAAAGGAACAGGCATGTGGACATCTCAAAGTGCTATGGAATTACAAGTTCCTACTCCCACAATCGATTTGGCAGTAGCTATGCGTGAATTATCCGTGCTTGAACAGCAACGTGTGGCTGTAGAAAAAGTTTTACCTCGGACAATTAATAAATTCAGTGGTGATAAAAATAAGCTCCTCCTGGAAATGAAAAATGCACTTTATATAGGAATGATTATTACCTATGCACAAGGGATGGCATTATTAACTGTTGCTTCAAAAAAATTTGAATATCATTTCAATCTTGAAACAATTGCACGAATTTGGCGAGGTGGTTGCATTATTCGATCTGCACTGCTTGAGATATTTAGAGAAGCCTATCGTACAGATTCAAATTTAGATAATTTAATTCTTAATCCAATAATAGCAAAAATGATCACCGTTCGCGAAAAAGATTTACGAAACTTTGTTTGTTCGGCTGTAAAAATAAGCGTTCCCGTTTCCTGTTTTATGACTGTATTAGGTTATCTTGACAGCTATCGGTGTGTCTGGCTGCCAGCAAACCTTATTCAGGCACAAAGAGATTTTTTTGGCTCCCATTCATATGAGCGGGTCGATTCTAAAGGTACATTTCATACTAAATGGGAGCAAAATGAGTAGTCAATTAGAACCCACAATTTTTGTTATTTTTGGCGGTGGAGATTTAACATGGCGAAAGTTAATTCCCTCATTATTTGACCTAAATCAAGATCGTGAAGCTTTCCAGCATTTTGAAATTATTATCATAGATATCGTAGCTTTGGATGATAAATCCTTATGTAATCATCTGCATAAAGGAGTGGTCAAATTTTCAAAAAATAAAGTCAATCTTGAAAATTGGAATAACTTTTCGAAGCACATTCATTATTTACAAGGAGACTTCCAACAATTAAAAACTTATAAATCTTTAAGCCTTAAATGCAAAAATTTCGAAGATGCACGAGAAAGTAAATTTAATTATATATTTTATATGGCCACGCCACCTTCCCTTTTTGAAATCATCCCGGCCTATTTAAAAAAATCCGGTTTGTCTCAGGATAAACAACGCTCACGTTTAGTAGTTGAAAAACCAATTGGCCATGATCTGGATTCTGCAAAAAAACTTAATCTAATACTTCTAGAATGCTTTGATGAATCTCAAATTTTTCGTATCGATCACTATTTAGGTAAGGAAACAGTTCAGAATATTTTGGCTTTCCGATTTGCAAATCCTTTTTTTGAGCCCATTTGGGATAGACGTTATGTGAATTACGTGACCATCACCGTTGCCGAAGAGGTTGGTGTTGAACATAGAGGAGTTTACTATGAACATGCCGGTGCTTTAAGAGATATGATACAAAATCATCTAATGCAATTGCTTTGTTTGGTAGCAATGGAGCCTATGGGGTCATTCGATGCTAACGAAATTCGAAGTAAAAAAGTGGATGTTATACACGCAATTCGACCAATTACACATGCAATGGTTCATGCCCATGTTATAAGAGGACAATATAACGAGGGATGGATCGAAGGCAAAAAAGTGCCAGGGTATAGAGAAGAACATGGCGTTTCGCCTCACTCGGAAACAGAGACTTTTGTGGCAATGAAACTCTTGATCGATAATTGGCGCTGGCAAGACGTGCCCTTCTATCTACGAACAGGAAAACGGCTCACACAAAGTTATTCGGAAATTGCCATTCATTTTAAGTCTGTTCCGCATCAATTATTTCCTCCTGAAGCCACTCTTGACTGGCATCCTGCTAATCTAATCATTGCCATTCAACCTAATGAAGAGATTATATTGCGATTCCAAGCAAAACATCCAGGCCCAGATATGCATCTTAAAAACGTAGAAATGCAATTTAACTACGAAAAGGCCTTTGATACTAAAAGTCCCGAGGCCTACGAAACTTTGTTATGGGATGTGATCAAGAATGATCCAACATTATTTATGCGACAAGATCAAGTAGAAGCATCTTGGCAATTGTTCATGCCAATCCTTGAGATGTGGGCTGAATCTCCTCCCAGTGATTTCCCTAATTATGCCGCCGGTACCATGGGCCCAGAACCATCAAACTGGCTTTTGGCTCAACAAGGGCATTGCTGGCCTTTAAGTTCTCAATCGAAAAAGTAAGAAATATGACGAGAAAAAATTGTAATACAGCTCTTGGTTTTTTGATGTCTTATATGCGCGGTCTAAGATGAATTAGTTTTAAATCACTGCGCGCTTAAAACATCAAAATTGCACAAAGTCGAGATAGTCACATATATAAACCTAAATGCATGGGGGATTTCGCAAAGTTAAAAACCGATTTTCGAATGCGTTTAGGTATAAATACTACTATTCAAATAAACAGCTAGAAAAATTCCAATTAATAAAACTGATAATGTAAGCATAATATTAAGCAGCATCGATGGTTGATATGTATCGCCTTCTATTTGTTTCTCAATTTTTTTATATTTGATAAAGGCGAGCAGACATAATAGCACACCGAGAGCCACCAAAAATACACCGAAAATAGAAGAGTCCCCTTGAAGGAAATGAGAATTTTCTGGGAGAACTTGCGAATGCGACTTCCCTAGTAAAAGGGCAATTTGTTTTATAAATAGGGCGAATTTTTCAACGACAAAACCAAAAGCCATTATTCCTATACTTGTTCTTATCCAAGCAAGAAAAGTTCTTTCATTTGCCATGTGATCTCTGGCATGAGAACTCCTGTAAGATTTTTGATCTTCATCTTTATTACTCATAACTGATCCAATTGGACATTTTCAAGACCCTTCCATTCCTTGAAATGAAGTTACATGCATGGCTTTATAAAAAAAAGAAATCTTTGCAAAATTACGCATTTTTACACGATCGATGGAAAAAGCTATAATAAAATTAACTATTCACTCCCCTACTTGTCACAGCTTTTTCCGTTGGTTTGGCAGGATCCATAATCCGATACGCAAGCAGCTTCACGCGATCAGTAAATAGCGCCCATATTAGTGCATATCCCCAAACAAATCCGGCCCAACCCCAGCCGAGGGGTGGCATGAGGAACCCATATACCGCGATGAACGTTGCTAAAATTTGTGTACCAAGGACGGACATCCATAAAATCCTGGCAGGTCTTATGGACCATAATGGACCGCGCGTGCGGGATAGAAAAATTGTCATATGTCCGGCTACAGACAGTTTTAAATACATCAAAGTTTGAATAAGCTCACGATCGAGATGAAAAACGCGCTCGCCAAGATAGAACAAGCCAAAGGCTGTGACAACCCCAATGGTGCCCAGTACTGTAGCTATCCCCAGCACTACGCGCATGTTCCAAGCCTCGGGTTGATTCTTGTAATGAACATTGTCATAGGCAATTGATAGAATAGCACCATCGTTAAGTAAGGCGAGCAACACGATCATTACCGCAGTCAGTGGATAAAAGTTAAAGATTAGAATAGCTAATGTCAAAAAAAACAATACACGCAGCGTCTCGGCAATTCGGTAGATGGCATAGCTATTCATTCGCTGGAAAATTTTCCGACTTTCCTTGATCGCGTCAATAATCACCGACAGACCGGGCGACAATAGCACAATGGCTGCCGCTGCACGCGCAGATTCGGTCGCACTAGATACGGCGATGCCACAGTCAGCCTTTTTCAGCGCAGGAGCGTCATTTACCCCATCTCCAGTCATGCCGATAATGTGACCTTGTTTTTGCAGGACATCTACAATATGGTACTTATCTTCCGGGAATACTTGGGCGAAACCGTCAGCCTTATCGATAGACTCAGCCGTCTCTTTGGTCTCATTCTCATTTGAGTCTCCCTTTGAATCTCTGAGAGTAGTGGCATCAAGGATATTTGCACCCATTCCTAATTTCTCTGCAGTTTCCTTAGCGATGGCTATTGCATCGCCCGTCACCATTTTGACCTTTACGCCCATCTCTTTTGCTGTGGCGATAGTTTTCTTGGCGTCTGCCCTTGGAGGATCGAAGAGAGGTAGTACACCAAGAAACTGCCATTGGCCCTCTCCACCTTCTCGAGCGACTCCCAATGAACGAAAACCTCGTGAAGCAAATTCGTCGACGGCTTTATCGACGGCTTGTTTAACCTGCCCTGCATTAGCCGATAATGCCAAAATCACCTGTGGCGCGCCTTTTGTCACTTTAAATGTTTTTCCGTCAGATGTTTTGACGGTTGCTTCTGTGCGTTTATGCACAGGATCAAAGGGCTGGAAATGAGTAATTTGATATCCTTTCAACGCGTCTTTATTTTTTAAACCCCCAAAAACAGCTAAATCAATAATGTCGTTATTGTCTGCACGCGATGCCAGCGCGGCATTGAGGACAACCTGTTCAGCAGAGTTATTGTTCATGCTGAATGGATCGCCGAGTGTCAGTTTATTTTGTGTCAAGGTGCCGGTCTTGTCAGCGCACAGGATATCCACACCTGCTAATTCTTCAATGGCCACTAACTTACTCACGATTGCTTGCTTTTTGGCGAGCAAACGCGCTCCAACTGCCATAGTGACAGATAATACAGTCGGCATTGCGACTGGAATTGCAGCTACAGTTAGCACCAAGGCGAACTGCAAGGTGGTGAGAATTGGGTCGCCGCGGAAGATCGCAACGGCAATAATCACTACCACCAGAACCACTGCTAAAATGATGAGGTAATTACCAATCTTTAAAACAGCTTTTTGAAAGTGGCTGACTGTATGAGCCTCCTGGACTAACTGAGCCGTTTTCCCAAAATAAGTGTTTTCTCCTGTGCCATACACGATTGCGCCAATTTCGCCTTGGCGAACAACAGATCCAGAAAACACCGCCTCTCCTGATTTGTGTGTGACGGGTAACGATTCTCCGGTAAGAGCAGACTGATCCACTTCTATAGGATCGCCATCCAATAAGCGTACATCCGCCGGCACAATATCGCCGGAACGCAAACGGATGACATCTCCCGGCACTAACTCTCGCGCCGCTGGAGTGATCCACTTGCCATCACGTTTCACACGAGCTTTAACCGCTAGTTTGGCTTTCAGAGCAGCGATGGCGTTGGAAGCCTGGTGTTCTTCCCAGAATCCAACCACGGCATTGGCAAGAAGTAAAAGGAGGATGATGAAAAAATCTGGCCAGTGACGGACCACACCCGATAGAATCACAGCTACTTCGATCATCCATGGAATGGGACCCCAAAAATAGGAGAGGAATTTTAGGAGGGGGTTGGTTTTTTTTTCTTCAATTTCGTTAGGCCCATATTGAGTCAACCGCTTCGCTGCCTCAGCTTGAGTAAGGCCATCCGGTGATGATCCTAATTTTTTTTCTACATCCGCCATAGGTAGAGTTTTTAAATCATCTTTTACATTGGGCTTCGATCCTGCTTTTACTTTGAGGTTTTTTGGCTGATCACCAGCGGATTTTTCCATGCTTATGCCCTTTTTAAGTGATGATATTTATTTCATGAAATAGGTGACGTCTTTCTGAATGTCGTAAGACAACAAACTGAGCTCCTGCATTTTGCAACATCTTTGCCGAACTGACAGATAGTTCGCGGCGCGCCAATAGGCATTCATTTTCTTAAGTAGTTCTGAATCAAGTGTCATATTTTATTCCTTTATCCACAAGGGTTTGCGCTTCTTCGAGAATACGATTTAAATGATCTTTTCCGAGAAAACTCTCTGCGTAAATTTTATAAATATCTTCAGTCCCTGAAGGACGGGCTGCAAACCATCCATTTTTAGCAATTACCTTTAAACCTCCAATGGGAGCACCATTCCCAGGAGCATTTGTGAGAATGGTTTCGATTTTTTCGCCGGCTAATTCCTTTGATTGCACTTGATTTGCAGATAATTTTGCTAGGCGTTTCTTCTGTTCGCCAGTCGCTGCTGCTTCAACCCTGTCGTAAATTGGTTCGCCAAATTTCTTAGTCAGATCTCGATAAAGTTCGCCTGGATCGCGTCCCATCCGTGCAGTTATTTCTCCCGCCAGCAAAGCAGGAATAATTCCATCTTTATCGGTTGTCCAGACAGTGCCGTCTTTTCTCAAAAAGCTAGCTCCTGCACTTTCTTCTCCTCCAAATCCAAGCGAACCATCAAGTAAACCATCGACGAACCATTTGAATCCTACAGGCACTTCAACCAAATTCCTTCCCAGTTTTTTTGTCACTCGATCGATCATCTGGCTACTTACTATTGTTTTTCCAACGGCAGATTTCTGATACCAGTTAGGCCTATGCTGGAAAAGATAGAAGATAGCGACTGACAAGTAGTGATTAGGAGGGAGCAATCCGCAACTTTTTGTTACAATCCCATGCCTATCGTGATCAGTATCGCAGCCAAAAGCGATTTGAAACTGATCTTTCAAACCGATCAACCGCTGCATTGCGTAAGGCGACGAGGGATCCATCCGAATCTGCCCATCCCAATCAACTGTCATAAATCGAAATGTCTGATCGACTTCTCTATTTACGACCGTTAGATCAAGACTATACTGCTCGGCTATCGGCTGCCAATAATGGACACCCGCTCCGCCAAGTGGATCTACACCAAGATGAATCTTTGCATTCCGAATCGCTTCCATGTCAATGACAGTCCCAAGATCCTCAATATAAGCTCTAAGATAATTATGTCGATGAATTGTCGAAGATCTTATAGCTTTATCATAAGAAATTCGTTTTACGCTCTTTAGCTTTTTTTTAATAAGCACGTTTGCTCTTGCTTCGATCCAGTTTGTAATTTGTACATCGGCCGGTCCACCGTTAGAAGCATTGTATTTAAATCCTCCTATATCTGGGGGGTTATGCGAAGGTGTAATTACAATCCCATCAGCAAATTTTTCTCTTCGTCCTCGATTATAGCAAATAATTGCATGAGAAATCGCAGGAGTTGGAGTATATTCATTGTTTTCTGACAGCATGACTTCCACGTCATTAGCCGCGAGAACTTCAAGAGCACTTGCAAGAGCAGGCTCAGACAGTGCGTGCGTATCCATGCCCATAAATAATGGACCTTCGATTTTGTTTATCTTGCGCCATTCACAGATTGCTTGGGTAATCGCTAGAATGTGCCACTCATTGAACCCCTTTTTGAAAGAAGAGCCTCGGTGCCCAGAAGTGCCAAAGACAACGAGCTCTTCTGAGACAGCCAAATCCGGAATTTCTGTATAATAAGCCGTAATGAGCTTCGCAACATTAACGAGTATTGAAGTGGGGGCAGGCTTTCCTACGAGAGGACTTATTTTCATTTAATTCCTTATAATAGATGCTAGCTAGTAAACTTTCAGAATCAATTTTTTTTATTTAATGAATATCACAAATAGGATATTCATTAAATATTAAATATTATTCCAACTCTATTGATAGTCTAGTTCGCTAATATCATAGAACCAAACGACAATTCAAAATGATATAAAATAGCGTTTGACATAGAAACAATAGGTCGATAAGGTAAAATCAAAAAAAATATTTACTTTTTTTGAAGTACTTCCTTTTTTTTATTAAGAATAAACCTGGCAGGTTAGCATTCATCTATGAGTATAATATTAATTTAAACTATGCGAGAAATTTTGGTTAAAACATGAAAAAATTTATTTTAATGGGCATGCTCGCTGTAATAATCGGAGTCATTGGTATCGTTTTTGTCTTAGCAAGTGAGAATGCTTTGGTGGTCCATCCTAAAGGGATCATTGCACAGAGTGAACTAGAACTCATCATAACGAATATCATTCTTATGCTGATCATCATCGTTCCTACCTATCTCCTTTTATTTACGGTAGTATGGAAATATTGCATTAAAAATGAACATGCAAAATATGATCCAGACCACTCTTTCGGTACTATCGGTGAACTAATAATGTGGGGTATCCCTTCAATCATCGTAGCTATAATGGGTGTGGTAATGTGGGATGCTACGCATAAATTGAATCCATATAAACCTATTGAAAGCGAAGTTAAGCCTCTCACAATTGAGGTGGTGGCTTTGGATTGGAAATGGTTATTTATTTATCCAGAACAAGGAATTGCAACACTAAATTATTTCCATATTCCAGAAAAGACTCCAATTCATTTAAAGTTATCAGCAGATGGCACGCCGATGAACTCGTTTTGGATTCCGCAATTGAGCGGACAAATATATTCTATGACTGGAATGACAACTCAACTTTATTTGATGGCGGACGGGCCAGGAGAATATATGGGAAGGGCTGTGGAGATCAATGGAGAAGGATATGCAGATATGGCGTTTCCTGCAAAATCTTCATCTAAAAAGGATTTTGACGCTTGGGTTGATCAAGTCAAAAAATCACCTCTTCATTTAACTGAAGCTACTTATAACGAACTTATTAAGCCTTCAGTGAATAAATCCATTTCCTCCTTTTCGGAAGTGGAAAAAGATCTATATCATAAAATAATTCATAAATATATGTATCCAACCAAACCGGTATTATGAAAGAATTCTTGTTCGGAAAATTGACTTTAGATGCGATCCCTCACGTCTGGTACACGATAGGGGGGACTGTTTCTATTATCATGTTGTTCGTCGCGATAGCAGTTTATCTCACAAAAACCAAACGCTGGGGTTGGCTTTGGCATGAGTGGCTTACCTCAACTGATCCCAAAAAAATTGGGACCATGTACATGATCTTTGCATCCATAATGTTCTTTCGTGGAATGTTAGATGCAGGAATGGTATGGCTTCAACAGTCAATTGCAGCAGATTCACAAGGATATCTTTCTGCAGATCATTTTCAACAGGTTTTTACATCGCATGGCGATATCATGGTCTTTTTTGTGACGATGAGTTTCTTTTTTGGACTCATGAACTGGATTGTACCACTTCAAATTGGCGCCCGCGATCTTGCTTTTCCTTTCGTGAATTCATTAGGGTTCTGGCTCACCGCTGCCGGAGGACTACTCATTAATTTTTTCTTTATCATCGGTGGGGATTTTGCCAACACAGGTTGGCTTGCCATTGCACCCTTCTCAGAGCTTGAATTTAACCCCAGTGTGGGAGTCGATTATCTTATTTGGAGTTTACAACTTTCAGGTCTTGGCAGCCTGCTTGCTGGAATTAATTTTCTTGTTACGATTATAAAAAAACGGGCGCCTGGAATGACTTTGATGAAAATGCCATTATTCACCTGGAATACTTTATGCGCAATGGCTCTTATTATTTCTGCCTTCCCTGTTCTTACTGCAACAACATTACTTCTTTGGTTTGATCGTGCATTAGGAATGCATTTCTTTACGATAGGGTATTCTGGAAATCAAATGATGTATTGGAATCTTATTTGGATGTGGGGTCATCCAGAAGTTTATATTTTGGTTATACCTGCTTTTGGCATGTTCTCGGAAATTGTCTCTACGTTTTCACAAAAAAGAATTTCTGGATATGTGTCCATGGTGTGTGCAGCTCTTACTATTACTACACTATCTTATTTGGTCTGGCTACACCACTTCTATGTCATGGGTGCTGGCCCTTCAGTAAACTCTTTTTTTGGCATTGTGACATTGCTGATTGCGATTCCTTCAGGTGTTCAGGTCTTTAATTGGATTCTTACTATGTATAAGGGTAAAGTGAACTTAGCCTCACCCATGTATTGGTTTATTGGTTTTCTAATCTTATTTATGATAGGAGGGATGGGAGGAATATTTATGGCCTCTCCACCCGCCGATTTTCAGGTGCATAATAGTTTATTTCTGGTTGCTCACTTCCATACAATGATTATTGGAGTGGCTCTTTTTGGAATTTTTGCCGGTACCACTTATTGGTTCCCTAAGATCTTCGGATTTAAACTTAACGAGCGACTAGACAAACTGGCATTTTGGTTTTGGTTTATCGGATTTTTTGTAGCTTTTACTCCTCTTTATTTATTGGGATTTATGGGTGCACCACGGCGTATTGATCACTATGATTCCTCAACTGGTTGGCAGCCATTATACATTACAGCAGCAATTGGATTTGTTATCATTTCATGCGGAATTATAACTCAAATTTATCTAGTTATCAAAAGTATAAAGCAAAGAAAACTAAATTTAGATACCACAGGAGATCCTTGGAATGGTAGAACGCTTGAATGGGCAACCCACTCTCCACCCCCATTTTATAATTTTGCCATAGTTCCCTCAATTACTAGCCATGAAGTGTTTTGGGATATGAAAAAAAAAGGTTGGCAGCCCGAAAAAAAATATCAGGATATCGAATGTTTTAAAAACACAGGTATGGGGATCTATATATCCTGTTTTGCTTTCTTAGCAGGGTTTGCACTAGTCTGGCAAATTATTTGGCTTGCCATTGTTGGTCTTGTTGGAATCATTGCATGCATTATTACTATTTCCTTTGATGATGAGATGGAATATGTGCTACCAGCTGCAGAAGTGGCTAAAATTGAACAATCTTACCTGAGAAAGTGAGTGATAAAATGGTAAAAAATAACTCGATGGAAATGAGCGAACCAATGGAAGTGAACGAAACAAAAGTTTTTGGCTTTTGGATTTATTTAATGACGGATCTTATCATTTTTGCTGTACTTTTTGCTTGTTTCATTGTTTTGCATGGAAATACTTTCGGTGGTCCCACTGCAAAAGAGTTATTTCATTTACCTTCTGTGCTTGCTGAAACGCTTATCCTTCTCACCAGCAGTTTTACCTGTTCTCTTGCTATGCTAGCCGTTCATCGTCATGTAAAAAACTGGGCTATTATCTGGTTTATTATCACTTTCCTTTTGGGCGTATCCTTCCTTTGCATCGAAATTTCAGAATTTGTTGATTTAGTGAGTCGAGGAGCCAGTTGGCAACACAGCGCCTTTCTCTCCTCGTTTTTCACATTGGTTGGTACACATGGATTACATATCTCTATAGGGTTACTGTGGATGGTCGTGATGATGTTTCGGATCGTATTACGCCCTCTTGGGGAACACAGTATTTCCAGGATTTTTCGAATGAGTCTTTTTTGGCACTTCCTTGACTTCGTTTGGATTTTTATTTTTACTGTTGTCTATGGAATTGGATATTTAATATAGGATTTGTTATGTATCATGAAATTTCGCTACGCGTCACTGGCTTTATTGCTTCATTGTTATTAACTATAACTGCCTATTTTATTATTTTACATCCAGAATTTTTCAACTTTGATATTAAGACGGCTATAATCATCATTTTTACTCTTTCTCTCATTCAGTCCCTTGTTCAGCTCATTTTTTTTATCGATGTATGGAAAGAAGAAGGGCCCCTTTGGAATTTAGGTATTTTCATTTCTACCGTTTCTATCATCTTCATCATCGTCTTTTTCTCTATCTGGATCATGGACCATCTTAATTACAATATGCAATAACTGAATTCCAAATCATAAAATGGAATAACACGGTCGACTTTTCCCGATAAGCATTAAGCCTGGATCGAAACAAAAAGGAGTTGATTTATACCCTAATCAAAGAGTTAAGGAACAAAAACTTCAACACTAAAAATTAATTATTTTTTAAAATATATCTATCAACCCTTTTCTTTTCAAAACCTTAGTGTCATTCATTACCTTTGCCATAAAATTTGATTATTTTCTAAAGGTACTGCAACGCCTGGAAAATAGGGAATTACACGTATAGTAAAATCTGTTATAGGCCGCACCGCCGCTATATCTGCATAATAGTTATTTACCTTCTCCTGTATCATAGGAAAGGATTCATTAGAACCATTTGCAAAAAGCTCCACTTTCACTACGTTTGGATCTAGACCATTGAAATTAATCTGTATTTCAAAATGGTGGCGATCGCCCTGTGTCTCTGCTTTCATCCCTTCGAATCGAAGTTTTGACATATCTTCTTCCATAGCGTGTTTCCACTTGACGATCTCTTTAGAGAGACGCCCCTCATCTGCAACTCTTTTTCTATAGTTTTCAGCAGCGGGTAGATAATACTTTTCAGTGTAATCGCTAACAGATCGATTCGTGCTAAATTGAGGCGTCAATTGCGCCATGCTTTCTCTGACCTTAGAGAGCCAAGCTGTTGGAATGCCTTCTTTATTTCGATTATAAAATTCTGGTATTATTTCATTTTCCAATAAATCATAAAGTTTATTTGCCTCATTAGCATCCCATGCAGGATCCTCGCCATGTTCTTGACCATCTCCGATGGCCCATCCAATTTCCGGCTTATAAGCTTCGGCCCACCACCCATCAAGCTCGGATAGATTAAGGCCTCCATTGACGAGGATTTTCATTCCACTCGTTCCACAGGCCTCCCAAGGGCGACGAGGGGTATTGATCCAAAGATCAACGCCTGCAACAAGCTGTTCTGTTACTAACATATCGTAATCACTTATAAAGGCGACAGAAGCACGAACATCTGGCCTCCATATGAATTGCATCCATTGTTGAATCAAATCCTGCCCCTCTTTGTCGGCAGGATGCGCTTTTCCTGCGAGAACCAGCTGCACGGGTCTTTCTTTATTGGTTAAAATACGAATCAGCCGTTCGGGGTCGTGAAGCAGCATGTTAGGTCTTTTATAGGTGGCAAACCGCCTCGCAAAACCCATAGTAAAGACATTTGGATTAAATTGATGTTTTGCTTGTTCAACATCTTGTGTCGGCGCACCACGAGCCTCTAATAATCTTGATAGCGTATCCCGAATATAATCAATCATTGCTTTCCGAGAAGTCTCTCGCATTTGCCAAATTTTAACATCCGGCACAGCTCTAATTTCTTTTTCCAGATCGCCTATTTCTCCCAACCAACGGTTCTTCCCGCAAGCCTCCGTCCAAAGATTGTCAGACATGGCAGAATCCCAACTTCTAACATGAATACCGTTTGTTACATGCCCAACCGGGATCTCATTGATTGGCCATCGAGGAAATAAAGGTGCAAAGATGTGTCGGCTCACTTTCTCATGCAAAAGACTAACTGCATTAATAGCGCCACTGCCACGCATCGCTAAATAAGCCATGTTGAAGGGCTCTTCAGAATTATTGGAATTTTCCCTTCCTAAAGAAAGAAGTTCATCCACTGAAATCCCAAGATGTTCCTTAGCATATAAACCAAGATAGTCTTTTATAAAAGATGGATTGAAGCGATCAAAACCTGCAGGGACAGCCGTGTGAGTGGTAAAGAGATTTCCCGCTCGAGTGGCAGTCAGCGCAATCTCAAAAGAACAACTAGTCGCTTTCATATAGCTTTTCGCTCGTTCTAAAATCGCAAAGGCAGCATGTCCTTCGTTTAAGTGACAGACTTCCGGCTTTATTCCAATCGCTTCAAGAAGCCTCCATCCACCGATACCCAGCACTATTTCTTGTTTAAGCCTCAGTTCTGCATCGCCTCCGTACAATTCGCTGGTGATAGCCCTATGTGGTGGATAGTTGGCTGCATCGTTACTATCTAAAAGGTAAAGCTTTACCCTACCAACTTTTACTTCCCATGCGCGCAGCCAAAGTTTCCATCCGGGAAGAGCAATTTCAATCCTTAGCCACTCTCCATTAGGTAAACGAACGGGTTTTATAGGCAATTGCTCAGGACTATTGTAAGGATAAAGCGCCTGTTGCGCTCCATTTTTATCAATGATCTGCCGAAAATAGCCTTGTTGGTACAAAAGTCCAACGGCAACTACGGGCACCCCTAAATCATTAACCGCTTTGAGTTGATCCCCTGCCACATTTCCAAGCCCTCCAGAATAAATCGGGAGAGCTTCGCTTAACATAAATTCCATGCTGAAGTAGGCAACGGCAGTTAATGCTTTTTGGGGATTTTTTTTATGAAACCAGGTTTCAGTCGTTGCATCCAGCTCAGTATCGACTAGTTTAAGCTCTTGAATGATTTTGCAAAATTTTGGATCAATGAGAACTTTTTTTAATTTCTCTTTGGAAACCGTCTCTAAAATCACCAATGGATTACGCGTAAGAGCCCAAAGTTCTGGATCAAGTTCTTTCCAGATAATATCTGCTTTATGATCCCAGGACCAGATCAAGTCGTATGCAATTTCTTCTAGAGTTTCGTAGTCCTTAAACCCCTCGCCTTTAAAGTCACGTTGATTCAACATTTTATTCCTATATCCAAAATTGATGGTAGTTTTGATTAAATAAGTAAATTTATATGGTAACGAACGCATCCTCAATTCTGATAAATATCACAGTATTCGTTAAAATAGCTATGTTTACTCTACCATTAGGAACCATTTTACTTAATTAATGAATCAGTGCACAAAATTTAGAAAAATGTGGATGTAGGATTTACGTCAACGAGTATATTGACACTTTTATCGGAACCAATAACTTGTCTAATGGAATCGATAGCGCGATTGATAGGATAAATGGAAGGGCCACGTATAATTAATTGAAAACGAAATTTATTTTTTATTTTTGCATAGCCTGAGGGCACTACAGGATGCAAATCAAAATCAGCTGGTAGTGCTAAAATTAATTTTGATCGGAAATTCTCTGCAGACTGTTGCACTTTTTCTACTTCTTCACCGGAAAATGTCAATTTAACCATGCTGGCAAAGGGAGGATAATTAAAAAGCTTGCGCACTTCAATTTCTTCTTCATAGAATTTCTCATAATTCTGACTAGCTGCTAAACGTATAGTATTATTCTCAGGTAGGTTTGTTTGTACAATCACTTCACCGCAAATATTGCCGCGTCCAGCACGCCCTGCTACTTGAGTGATCAGCTGAAATACCGTCTCTGAAGCCCTAAAATCTGGAAGATTCAAGCTGGTATCGCTGTTAAGAACTCCTACCAATGTGACTTCCGGAAAGTGGAGTCCTTTGGCAATCATCTGCGTTCCAATCAGCACATCTGCCTTACCTGTCCCAAAATCACGCAGCAGCTTCTGATGGCTCCCTTTATGCCGCGTCGTATCCGCATCAATCCGCATGGTACGAATATCTGGCAAAACAGCATGCAAAGCTTTTTGGATCTGCTCAGTACCTACCCCTCGAAACTTCATTGTTTCTGATTTACATGATGGGCATTGTTTGGGAGGTGGGTTAAGATAAAAGCCGCAAAGGTGGCACGCCAGTTGATTCTCACTAAGATGAAAAGTCATGGCCACATCACAATGAGGGCACCCCACTGGTTTGCTACAGCCCTGACACAATAGCGTTGTATGATAGCCTCGCCTATTCAGAAAAAGAATGGTCTGCTCCCCTTTTTCTTGCCTTGTCTTAATCCCACTAAGAAGGGATTCGGAAAAGCTTGTATACCCTTTAGTTTTTGTTAGCTCAATTTTCATATCTACTATTGAAAATTTGGGGATACTTGCCGAATCAGCGCGTTTATTTAATGAGCTAAGAGTGTATTTACCTGAAGCAGCATTGTGAAAACTTTCAAGACTCGGCGTAGCTGTCCCTAAAATCACCGTGGCCTTCGTTAATTTACCACGCATGACAGCCACTTCTCGCGCATGATAGCAAGGGGGACTTTCACTTTGCTTGTAAGAGCTTTCATGTTCTTCATCGACAATGATCAATCCTAGATTATTTACTGGACTAAACACTGCAGACCTAGCCCCAATTACAATTTGAGCTTCGCCGCGTCGAATTTTATGCCACTCATCAAATCGTTCCCCTTGGCTTAATCTGTGATGTAAAATTGCTATCTTGCCTTCAAAACGACTTCTAAACCGCTCAATTGTTTGGGCCGTCAAAGAGATTTCAGGGACAAGCATGATGGCACCTTTGCCTTGCTTTAAGACGAAATCTATTGCCTGTAAGTAAACTTCAGTCTTTCCACTTCCCGTCACTCCGTATAAAAGATGAGTTTCAAATCGTCCTTCATTAAGCGATTTCACAATTTTTGCCAACGCAGCGGCCTGTTCTTCATTTAATTGCTTAGGCTTAGTCTGAAAATATTCTTCGTTCACTAGTGGTGATCGGTCAACGCGAACAACGTCAACAATCAGATATCCCTGCTTTGTTAAGGTGTCGATAGGACTGCGCGATCCTTGTGTTTCTTGGAGCAATTCGGACAATAAAATGCCCTTTTTGACTTTGAGCATGACATCCAACACATCTGCTTGGGCCGAATTTGTGTTTCGTATTTTTTCGCATTGAACTTTTAGCTGTTCACGCGTTTGTGCTCTCATTACAAAAAGTTGTTCTTTATGCTTAACATCTTTCCGAACTATTGCCGGTAAAATAATTTGTAACACATCGCGCATTGGGGCACAGTAATATTTAGCCATCCATAGCGCAAGCTCAAATAACTCATCATTAATCAATTCCGTTTCAGATACTAAACGTTCAATAGACTTAACTTTAGAAAAATCCGCATGGTCTTTTATTGCGTAGACATAACCGGTGCGCAGCTTGCCTCTAACAGGCACTTCTACGCGCATTCCACGCTTAATAGAGGGAATCAATTCACGGGGAATACCATAATCGAGACATTTATCGATGGAGATATCAAGAATGATCGAAGCATATTTATCAAAAAGCACTGAACTCATAGATTAGGAAGGTTTTGCTAAAAGTTCTTTAAGGGATTTCCAAAGGACAGGTTTGAGATTAGGCTCTGCTATATAAATTGCTGGATCGGCCAGGAGTAATAAAGGAACTCCTCCAAGCGTATATTGGGCGGAATGAGAAGTCTCGCGATATAACTTCTTTAATTCAACAGAAGCTTCAATGTCCCCACTTGTAGCCACGATTAGATGCAAAGCATTAGAGGCAAACAAAGAACCCCAACCTTTACTTTTTTCAACTTCTGTTCCTTTTGCTATTCTGGCGCTCCAACCTTGAACTTCAAGTGCAAAACGCAAATTTTCTAAGAAAAACATGTGCCTAGGGCTTTCATTGAATATCAAAATAATAACTTGTGACAGCTGATCCTGTTCCCAATCGCTTGCCTTCTTTTTGGCTTCATTGTCCGATGGTATAGCGTCACTAAAGCGAACCGAGGAAACTTTCTCTGCCATTATCTTACGCAAATCACTTAAATCCACAGTCTCCAACGCGGAAGGAAGTTCTCGCACAAATATCGATCGTGTTTTTACATTAGACTCAGCTTTCGATCCAGGTTCGGGGTTAAAACTAGAAATGTTGTCGACTAATGCCGGCTTAATTGCAGGTTCTTCATTTTTAAGTTTCTCTAGGGGCAATTCCTTTTTTGGGGGGGCATGGATGGGGGGTATTGCGGCAAGAGGAGTTATAACTGGAGCAATAGGGGACGGAAGAGGAATTGGAGGAGGGATAGGCGGTGATGATAATGATGATTTGGATCGAGATGAATTTAAAGCTGCTTTTTGAGCAACAAATTCTCGAAAATAAGTATATGTTTCACCATCGGCCAACAGTCGATCGTTCATATTATATTCTTGCTGCAAATACACTCGCGTCAGTTTTAAGAGCTCAATGTACTGATCTTGAAAGGTCATAAATTGGAAGCCTCAAGCTCAACAAACAATCGAGTAATTATTAAAGTGATGTTATCAAAACTACGATCCATGTATTTTCTTATTAAAAAATGCTCTGCTTCACGGAGTCCTTTAGGATACATGCGACAAAAGAGTTTTGAAATAAATCGCTTTCCGAAAGCTTTATCGAAGGAATCTTTGTGTCGCAAAACAAAGAAAAGAACATTTTCATCATCTCGAAATTGCAGGATTAAACGTGTAATTAATTTACCCAATCGGTGCAGGGCAGTGCTTGCTTTTTCAAGGTAAGTAAATAATTGCGTATATTTATTTGGAGCATCTTGAAGAGCATCGACTGCTAATAAACAATTCTGGAATGCTTTTTCTGCATAGTGCTGCATGGCAAGTAATTCCTTCGTGTCACCTTCTGATTGATGACTAAATTTTGAGCAATGCATTTTAAATCTGGTCAAAATCCCTTCATTGATGTTACTTGAAAAGCGTTTAATGTGATCATTTTTTGTCCCAATAAGCCGCTCAAGAACTTCGGCAATTTTATGTATAAGTTCCTCATTATGCTCGCTATATGTCTTTTCTACAACAGGTAATAATTTCCGATGGCATAAAATATCAAGAGATTGAATATCGAGATAAGCAGCGAGGAAATCAGAAAGAATAAATTGAAAGAGCAAACTGTTATTTAGATGATAGCTACCAACAGAACGGGCTAACACTCGGGCATAAGCTGTCACGACACTCTCCGATAAATTACGAACTCAACATTTTAACTCCAGAAATACCTGCCTAGAGTATAATTGCACCTCTGAATTGAGCGAGGTATATATATGTTAAAATAACATATCGTCAAGTTAAGAGAAATCAAAAAAATAAAAGGAGGGAGAAGAGTGCAGTTAAATTTAGGTTGTGAAAACAAATCAGTTAAGAAGTGGGGCTTAGAAAGAAAAAAAAGTCAGTCTTCTAAATTGCTGCGCTATTAAACGGCAATAAGGAAGACTGACTACTAAATTACTCTATTTTAAACTACCAGCTCGGCTTTTTTGTAGGCTGAGCAGGAGATTTGCTTGGTTGCGATTTTGACGGCGCAGGTTGGCTCTTTTGTGGGGAGCTAGGATTTTTTTGTTCTGGTTTCTTATCCATATTGACCTCCATTTAGGGTTTTTGTGCATTACTTACACAATTACTTATCTCTCATGCTAGCGGGCACTTTGTCAATAAAAAAAAGAAAAAAAATTTAAAATAAAAAAAATATAGATACGCAAGTTACTGAATATCAATTATTTTAATTAAGAAAAAAATGTTAACTGCATATTTTCAGAAACCTTACTTTTTTGCTTCGGAATAGTCCGCTTTATCGCTGCGGGTTCAAAAGCATTTTTTCGATTGGCATTTTCTTCCAGATGCACCAATATCTCTTTAGCACGTGCTATAACAATTGAGGGTAAGCCTGCTAAGCGTCCAACATGAATACCATAGCTTTTATCTGTGCCCCCACGCACTATTTTGCGTAGGAAAACAATAGAATCCTCGCTTTCATGTACTGCTACATTGTAATTAATAGCCCCTGGCACTTTTTCAAGCTTAGTGAGCTCCCAGTAATGGGTAGCAAAGAGAGTTTTAGCCATCTTTCCTTCAGTAATTAATAGGAACTCCGCAACAGCCCAGGCAATTGAAATGCCATCATAGGTACTTGTGCCTCGTCCAATTTCATCCAAAATAACTAAAGAACGAGATGTTGCATTATTTAAAATATTGGCAGTTTCTGTCATTTCAACCATAAAAGTTGACTGACCACGAGATAAATCGTCGCTAGCCCCTATTCGGGAAAATACTTTATCTACAATCCCAATTTGCGCGCTAGCTACCGGAACAAATGCGCCAATTTGAGCCATAATAGTAATAAGGGCTACTTGACGGATATAAGTGGATTTGCCTGCCATGTTTGGACCGGTTATCAGAAACATGCGTTGGTCGTCGCCATTCAAATAAGTGTCGTTAGCAACAAATCGCTCGCCTGCAGTATGAGAGGCTTCAATGACAGGATGCCTTCCCGAAACGATGTGCAGTAATGAGCCATCATTGACAACTGGTCGCGCATAATCATATTTTCTTGCCGCTGTAGCCAAGCCTTGCAATGCATCCACTCTCGCTAAGGCGTGGGCCGTACGTTGAACAAAATCACTATACTTAGCAACTTCTAGCTTTAAGGCATTAAACAACTCAACTTCAATAGAAGAAATGCGCTCTTCAGCATGTAAGACTTTATTCTCATATTCCTTCAATTCGGGGGTTATAAATCTTTCAGCATTGACAAGTGTTTGACGGCGCTGAAAAGTCTCAGGCATCTTATCCGCCTGTCCCTTGCTAACCTCAATATAATATCCAAACATTTTATTAAAGCTGACTTTAAGAGTTTTAATCCCGGTTGTTTCTTTGAGCTCAGTTTGATAACGCACCAACCATGCCTTACTATCGCGGCTAATTTCTCTTAGCTCGTCGAGTTCCTTGCAATAGCCATCGCGAAAAATTTTACCATCGCTCAATCGGACCGGCGGCTCATCTACAACCGCTCTTGCAATCAATTGAGTCATTTCAGGCAAACTTTCCAACTTAGCCTCTTCGACAGCAATCATTGGCGAAAGATGAGCTAGAGATTGAAGGAGATTTTTAAGCCGTGGAATAGGCTCTAAAGAGTTCTTTAAGGCAACTATGTCACGTGGTGAGGCATATCCAGCACTAACCTTTGTGATCAATCTCTCTAAATCGCGAATGACTTCTAATTCTTTAATGATGTCTTCTAATAAACGGCTATCTTTATGAAATGCCTGGACAGCATCTTGACGTTTTACGATCTCTTCCACTTGCAACAAGGGCTGTTTTACCCAATGTCGAATTAATCGGGCACCCATTGGAGTGCATGTTTGATCTAAAATATTTAATAAGGTATTTCGTCGCGAACCATCGCTTAACGACTCGGTAAGTTCTAAATGGCGTTGGGTAGCCCGATCGATAGCCATATATTGTGAAGTTGTATAGACTTGTACTTCCTTGACGTGGCCAATAGGTAAGCATAATGAGTCTTGAAGATAATTTAACAGGCCTCCAGCTGCATTTATTGCTGCGACCATTCCTTTTAAGCCAAATCCATCTAATGTGAGAACTTCTAAATGTCCCGTCATAAAATCATGAGCCATCTGATGTTCGAATCGCCATTCATCATGCGTACTTAATAAAAACTCATGATTTTTTCGCAATTCGTCAAGCATATGCGTATGCTTTTCTTTAAATCTTGGCGAAACAAGAATTTCAGCTGGTTGCTGTCGATAAAGTTCATTAAGAAGATCGCCTTCCTTATCGAATTCAATCACTTTAAAATCGGCTGTTGTTAAATCAAGAATAGCTAGTCCAAATATAGCCCCGACGCGCGCAAGAGAGACTACAAAATTATTTGACTTATCAGAGAGTAATGATGAGTTGATGAGCGTCCCTGGCGTGACAACTCTAACGACTTCCCTTTTAACTAAACCTTTTGCCAGGCGCGGATCTTCCATCTGTTCAGCGACGGCCACACGATACCCTTTGCTAACAAGCTTATCAATATAGGCTTCACAAGTGTGGTGAGGAACACCACACATTGGAATATCTTGCCTTTTTGTTAACGTCAGACCCAATTCCCGCGCAATTAGTACAGCATCGTCATAAAATGATTCGTAAAAATCGCCCATCCGAAATAATAACACAGATTCTCCGGCAACTTGTTTGCAAGCATTCCACTGCACCATCATTGGCGATACTTTCGGGTCCATCACTGCATCAGTCATAAAATTCTCTTAATAATTTTTTATAAAATTACTTTACGTAAACGGAGCGTGATTATGGTCTAAGCCAAAATACCGCACCGTGCACTAAGGTGAGTTTAATTAGAGTTGTTTTGATAATTGCCGTTTCTAAGATAATTGCTACATATTACCACTTTTGGTTCCATTTTCAATACTTTTTCTCGCCTTTTAACACTTTTCTACATAATTTATGTCAGTTAAAGTCTTGAGGGCATGAGCGAAGCTAAAGAAAAAGACTTATATCAGCGCATACGAAATCGGTTTTTTCCTACCTCGAATTTAATATATATATAATTAAGCTAAATTATGATTAATTATATATAATTGAAAACATTTTAAATGATATAATGAATATAGTTACTTTTACATATTATTTGGCAGTAAAATGACTAAATGTTTTAAAAATTTAAAGTTTAAAAAAAATCGCTTTAAAGGATTGCTATGGTTTCACCAGCTGGAAATAAACAGAATGAAAATAATAAACCTATACCCAATGAGAATAATATTATAGGCCCCCATGTACATCAAAAAATCAATGCCTGGGATTACTGCGCTGTTATTCCCATAGTTGGCAATGTAACATCTTTAGTGAGGACTGCGACCAATATAGGCAAATATATTTTATGTAAGAAAAATAAGAATTATTCAAAAAAACATTTTAAAGCCACTGTTAACAGCATTAAAAAAGGAGCCATTGAAACTATTCCTGTTG